>JBBRVT010000098.1:0-11693 GCA_038246615.1 Burkholderiales bacterium | reverse complement strand
TGATGCGGCCGGCCCGCACCTGCACCCACTTGCTGTGGGTGCCGGGCAGCACCAGGCTGAGATCACCCGCAGCCGCCGCGCCCAACGCTTGCAGTGCGCCGAAGACTTGCGTCTCCTCACCGCGCAGCACGTCGGGCACACTGTCGGCCAGCGTGCTGAGGCCGGGCACGATGGCCACCTGCCCGGGCTGCACCCAGTTCAGCCGCTGCGCCACGTCGGCCAGCCCGGCCGGGCAGGCGCAGTACGGCGCCTCCGCCCAGCCCTGCCGGCTGCCCACCATGCCGGCCAGCAGGCAAGGCAGTTGCGGATGCGCGGCGCGCCAGGCGCCGAACTCGGCATCGAACGCTGCAGCCCAGCCGCCCGGCGCCACGCTCAGCAAACCGCGCGGCGCGGCATGGCTGGCCAGCAGCGTGCCGTCGGCCGCCAGCAGCGCGCCACGCAGTGCGGTGGTGCCCCAATCGACGGCGATCAGGGCCGGCTGCACTGCGGCCGCCGTGCTCAGTGGTTGTCCTTGGGCACCGCTGCGCCGCGCTGGCCGACGAGGAAGTCGAGATCAGCGCCCTGGTCGGCCTGCAGCACGTGGTCGATGTAGAGCTTCCAGTAGCCGCTGGCCATGGCCGGCGGCGGCGCCTGCCAGGCGGCCAGGCGCAGCGCCAGTTCATCGTCGCTGATGTGCAGGTGCAGGCGGCGCGCGGGCACGTCCAGCGTGATCAGGTCGCCGTCCTGCACGATGGCCAGCGGGCCGCCGGCCGCCGCCTCGGGCGCCGTGTGCAGCACCACGGTGCCGTAGGCGGTGCCGCTCATGCGGGCGTCGCTGATGCGCACCATGTCGGTGATGCCCTTCTGCAGCACCTTGGGCGGCAGCGGCATGTTGCCCACCTCGGCCATGCCGGGGTAGCCCTTGGGGCCGCAGTTCTTCAGCACCATCACGCAGGTCTCGTCGATGTCGAGCGCGTCGTCGTCGATGCGGGCGTGGAAATCATCCGAATCCTTGAACACCACCGCCCGGCCGGTGTGCACCATCAGCGCCGGCGTGGCGGCACTGGGCTTGATCACCGCGCCGCGCGGCGCCAGGTTGCCGCGCAGCACCGCGATGCCGGCGTTGGCCTTGAAGGGCGCGGCCAGGGTCTTGATCACCTCGGGGTTGAAGTTTTCGGCGCTGGCGATGTTCTCGCGCACCGTCAGCCCGTTGGCGGTGACGATGTCGAGGTGCAGGTGCTGGGCGATCTCCTTCATCACCACCGGCAGGCCGCCGGCGTAGCAGAAGTCTTCCATCAGGTACTGGCCGCTGGGCTGCAGGTTGACCAGGCAGGGCAGCGCGCTGGCCAGGCGGTCGAAGTCGTCGATGGACAGCGGCACGCCCAACCGGCCGGCGATGGCGATCAGGTGGATCACCGCGTTGGTGCTGCCGCCGATGGCAGCCAATGTCCGGACAGCGTTCTCGAAGGCCTCGCGCGTCAGCACCTGGCCGATGGTCTGGTCGGCATGCACCATCTCGACGATGCGGCGGCCGGCGTTGCGCGCCAGCACGTTGCGCCGGCCGTCGACAGCCGGCCAGGCGGCGTTGCCGGGCAGGCCGATGCCCAATGCCTCGACCATGCAGGCCATGGTGCTGGCCGTGCCCATGGTCATGCAGTGGCCGTGGCTGCGGTGCATGCAGCTCTCGGCCTCGAAGAAGTCTTGCAGCTTCAGCGTGCCGGCGCGCACCTGCTCGCTCATCTGCCACAACCCGGTGCCGCTGCCCAGCTCTTGCCCGCGCCACCGGCCATTGAGCATCGGCCCGCCGCTGACGCCGATGGTGGGCAGGTTGACGCTGGACGCGCCCATCAGCAGGCTGGGGGTGGTCTTGTCGCAGCCCATCAGCAGCACCACGCCGTCGAGCGGGTTGCCGCGGATGCTTTCCTCCACGTCCATGCTGGCGAGGTTGCGGTAGAGCATGGCGGTGGGGCGCAACAGGGTCTCGCCCAGGCTCATCACCGGGAACTCCAGCGGGAAGCCGCCGGCCTCGTACACACCGATCTTCACCTGCTCGGCCAGCGTGCGGAAGTGGCTGTTGCAGGGTGTGAGCTCACTGAAGGTGTTGCAGATGCCGATGACCGGCCGGCCGTCGAACTGGTCGTGCGGGATGCCCTTGCCCTTGACCCAGCTGCGGTAGGCAAAACCGTCGCGGTCCTGGCGGCCGAACCACTGCTGGCTGCGCAGGTCTTGTGGCTTTTTCTTGGGCGTTGAACGCATGGCGTGCTGGCTTTCCCGGAAACATTGGTCATCGACCCAAGCATATTATGGTATGACGATTGACCTCTTTCCTAGCCAAAACCCTGAAGGACCCACACCGTGACCAACGCACTGCCCGTCAGCCCGGCCAGCCCCGCCAGCCCGGCCATCCCCGCCGGCATCGAGGTGCTGGCCGTCGCCAGACTGGCACCGCAATATGCCGCACTGGTCGGCCCGGCCTTCACCGTGCACGACCGGCTGCACGACACCGACCCCGCCGCACTGGCCGCCGCCGCGCCGCGCATCCGGGCGATCGCCGCCAGCGGTGAATCCAAGGTCAGCGCGGCGCTGATCGCGCAATTGCCCGCGCTGGAGATCATCTCGGTGATGGGCGTGGGCTATGACGGCATCGACGTGGCCGCCGCCATGGCGCGCGGCGTGGTCGTCACCCACACGCCCGACGTGCTGAACGACGACGTGGCCGACCTGGCAATGGGCCTGATGCTGTGCGCCGCCCGCCAGCTGCCGGCGGCCGACCGCTTCGTGCGTGCCGGCCAGTGGCCGCACGGCCCGATGCCGCTGGCGCGCAAGCTGTCGGGCGCCCGGCTGGGCATCGTCGGCATGGGCCGCATCGGCCAGGCCATTGCGCAGCGGGCGCTGGCCTTCAACATGGCGATCGCCTACACCGCCCGCTCGGCCAAGCCCGCCCTGCCCTGGCGCTACCTGCCCACGGCCGAGGCGCTGGCTGCCGAGAGCGACGTGCTGGTGGTCATCACCCCGGGCGGCGCCGGCACCCGCCACCTGATCAACGCCGCCGTGCTGGCCGCCCTGGGCCCGACCGGCCTGCTGGTGAACGTGGCACGCGGCTCGGTGGTGGACGAGGCCGCGCTGATCGACGCGCTGGAATCGGGCGCGCTGGGCGGCGCCGGGCTCGACGTGTTTGCCGACGAGCCCGGCGTGCCCGAACGCCTGCGCGCGCTGCCTCAGGTGGTGCTGACGCCGCACATCGGCAGCGCCACCGGCCAGACCCGCCAGGCCATGGCCGACCTGGCCTTTGCCAACCTGCGGGCGAAGTTCACCGCGCAGCCGCTGCTGACGCCGGTGCCGGAGTGCCGCTGACCAGCGACGCAAGCCGGGTTTGTCGGGCCTCTTTACAGTGTCCAGGCACCCCCTAGTTTGTTGACCGTGATCCATTGCACAGCCCGACGAAATGCGTTGAGAAACGCACGTCGGTAGATTTGACATTGCACTGCAGCAATTTTGGGAAACTTCCTAACTTATTGAATTGATTGATGTTTTCCGGTGAAGCGAAGCTGGCACAGGTTTCGCTTCAAGGTTTGGCATGCAGGTCGACACCCCCTAGGTTGTCACCGCCCACCCAACGCCTGAAAGCACTGATCATGAAGAAGACGCTCCCCCTGCTGACCACCCTGGCTGCCGCACTGTTGTCGATGGGCGCTGCGCAGGCCGGCTTGATGCAGATGGGCAACAGCCTCAGCTACGAAGACACCTACGGCCCTGCCAGCACAGACTGGACCAAACCGGGCCAGGCACTGACCCTGCAGAAGTTCAACCCGCTGCTGGGCACCTTGAATGCCATCACCTTCAACTGGCGTGGCAGCCTGGGTTCAAGCTTCAGCGCCGAGAACGCCGGTGACGCAGCCAGCCTGGTTGACTACACCGCGTCCGGCTCGATGCAGTTCAACTTCCCGCAGTTCGGCATGGCCGAAATCGTGTTCGGGCCGCAAAGCGGGAGCGGATCGGTCAACGCAGGCGGCACAACCAGCTGGTCGATCGACTTGACCGGCAGCGGAAGCCGTGAGTACGCCAACCTGGCGGACTTCATCGGCACCGGCAACTTCTATGTGATGGTGCTCGCCAACAGCGACTCCAGCATGTCGGAGGACTCGGGCAACGTCGATCTGGCCATCCGCACGGCAGCATCGGCCTACGCCCAGGTGACGTACGACTACACCGCCAACGCCGTGCCAGAGCCGGGCTCTCTGGCCCTGCTGGGGCTGGCGCTGGCTGCAGCGGGCATCGCCTCGCGTCGCCGCGCCTGACCTGCGACGTCATCCTCCCCCAACTCCGCCAGAACACCGCACCATGAACTTCATCCGCCAAACCACCCTCGCCGCCCTCATGCTGGGCGCCCTGGGCAGCGCCCATGCGCTGACCGTCAACCACCAGATCAGCCTGGACTCGAACATCGCGCCGCTGCGCAGCACCGCCTGGTCGATCGATGCGCTGCTGCCACAGTTCGACAGCAGCCTGGGCACCTTGGACTCGGTCACGCTGACGCTGTTCGGCTACCTGGAAGGCAGCGCGAGGGCCGAGAGCAAGAACATCGGCGCCCGCGATGTCACCTTGAACCTGAGCGCCACGCTGAAGCTGGTGAATCCGGTGTCGGGCAGCACGCTGGTGCAGACCACGCCGCTGGCCAGCAACACCTTCAACGCCGCCAGCTATGACGGCACCGCAGACTTCGGCGGCCCGTCCGGCCGCAGCTACCTGGGCCTGTCGGCCGACAGCAGCACCGCCCGCACCTTCACCGACAGCGCCACGCTGGCGATGTTCACCGGCCCGGGCACGGTCACGACGCGGCTGTCGGCGCAGGGTGCTTCTGGCTACCTCAGCTCGGGCAACATCGACACGCAGTTCCGCACCAGGGCCAGTGGCTACGCCAGCGTGACCTATGCGTACCAAGTCACCGCCGTGCCCGAACCCGGCACCTGGGCCCTGATGGTCGCCGGTCTCGGCATGGTGGGCTGGCTGTCGGCGCGCCGCCGGGCCTGAGCACCAGCCGACCCACCCAGACAACCCGCCCCGCCAACCTGCCCTGACGACACGCCCTGACACAACACGCCGCCCACCTGGGCGGCGTTGTCGTCAGGGGCGCCGCACAGCAGCAACAGGTGCGGGAAAGCCCGGGCGCCGCCCCCATTCAATCGTCATACGATAAGACCACGGCGTGCCGCCAGTCGAGCAGGCGCCCGGCCAACCCCACTGGAGACCGAGACGATGCACCGCAAGAATTGGATCACCGCCGCCCTGGTGGGCGCCGGCCTGCTGGCCGCCGGCCCCGCCTTCGCCCAGGCGCAGGAAAAGCTCACCGTCTGGTGGGTCAAGGGCTTCTACAAGGCCGAGGACGACGCGTTGTTCGAGGCCATCAGGAAGTTCGAGGCCAAGAACAAGAACATCAAGATCGAACTGTCGCAGTACCCGATCCAGGACATGATCCCCAAGACCGTGGCTGCGCTCGATTCGAACGCGCCGCCGGACGTGGCCTATTCCGACACCTTCGACTTCCAGGTCACGGCCAAGTGGGCCTTCGACGGCAAGCTCGAAGACGTGTCGAGCTTGATCGACCCGTTGCGCGCCAAGTTCGAGCCCCGGGCGCTGTCCACCACCTTCCTGCTGAACAACACCAACGGCACGCGGGCCTATTACGCGTACCCGGTCAAGCAACAGACAATCCACATCCAGTACTGGAAGGACATGCTGGCTGAGTCGGGCTACAAGCCCTCCGACATTCCGACCGACTGGAAGGGCTTCTGGGACTTCTGGTGCTCCAAGGTGCAGGTGGGCTACCGCCAGAAGACCGGCAACCGCGGTTTCGGCATCGGCATGCCGATGGGCGTGGATTCCACCGATTCGTTCTTCTCGTTCCTCACCTTCATGGACGCTTACAACGTCAAGCTGGTGAACGACGCCGGCAAGCTGCTGGTCGACGACCCGGCGGTGCGCACGGCGCTGATCAACGCGGTCACCGACTACACCGCTGTCTATGCCAAGGGCTGCTCGCCGCCGTCGGCCACCAGCTGGAAGGACCCGGACAACAACGTCGCCTTCCACAACAAGACGACGGTGATGACGCACAACGCCACCATCTCCATCGCCGCCAAGTGGCTGGACGACTCCAACAACGCCACGTTGACCGAAGCCCAGCGCGCCACCGCCAAGAAGAACTACACCGAGCTGATCGCCACCGCCGGCTTCCCCAACAAGCCCGACGGCACGAAGATGACCTACCGCGCGGCGGTGAAGACCGGCGTGATCTTCAAGGATGCCAAGAACAAGCCGGCGGCCAAGAAGTTCGTCGCCTTCCTGCTGGACGAGGCCATCCTGACGCCGTATGTGGAAGGGGCGCTGGGGCGCTGGTTCCCGGTGCAGACCAAGGCGCAGCAAAGCCCGTTCTGGAAGGCCGACCCGCACCGCCAGGCGGTCTACAACCAGTTCATGGCCGGTACCACGCCGTTCGAGTTCACCAAGAACTTCAAGTTCACCATCCTGAACAACGAGAACGTCTGGGCCAAGGCGATGAACCGGGTGCTCAGCGAGAAGGTGCCGGTGGACAGGGCTGTCGACGAGATGATCGCCCGCATCAAGGTCGTCGCCGGGAACTGAGCCTATCCCCGCAGCGCCTTCGGCGCCCCCCTCAAGGGGGCTGAGTCGGACGGCAAACAGTCCCTGCGGACTGTTTGCCGCCTACGAAGGCCATTCGGCATGCAAGCCGAATGGCCACGCCAGCGGCCCGGCAGAGCCGGTTCCGCGGCGTGCACTTGGGCCGGCGGCGCTGCGCGTGCCGTCTGCTGGACTGGTTGCACGAGGCCATAGATGAGCACCACCGCACCAATCGCCACACCAACCGCCGCACACGCCTCGCCGCCACCGCCGGCCAAGGCGCTCAGCTCCTGGGAGTTCTGGGGCCGCATCCTGGTGCTGCCCTACCTGGCGGTGTTCCTGGTGTTCGTGGTCTACCCGGTGGGCTACGGCCTGTGGCTGGCGCGCCACCCGGAGAGCTACGTCAAGCTCTTCGACGACCCGATCTTCTTCCGCACGGCGGTCAACACCCTGGTGTTCCTGGTGGTGGCCATCAACCTGAAGATGGTGGTGGCGCTGGGGCTGTCCAGCTTCTTCGTGCAGCCGCGCTGGTGGATCAAGATTCTGGCGGCGGTGTTCATCCTGCCCTGGGCGGTGCCGTCCATCCCCACCATCCTGTCGGTGCGTTTCATGCTCAACCCCGAGTGGGGCGTGATCAACACCACCATCTTCAAGCTGACCGGCCTGGACGGCCCCAACTGGCTGAACGACCCGACGCTGGCGCTCGGCTTATCGATGCTGATGCACATCTGGAAGTCGCTGCCGTTCTGGACATTGATCCTGGTGGCCGGCCGCCTGGCCATCCCCGGCGAGCAGTACGAGGCCGCCAGCGTCGATGGTGCCTCGCGCTGGCAGAAGTTCCGCTTCATCACCTGGCCGGCGATGCGCACGCTGTTCGTCACCTCGATCATCCTGTCGATGATCTGGACGCTGGGCGACTTCAACAGCGTCTACCTGCTCACCGGCGGCGGCCCGGCCGACCTGACCCATGTGCTGGCCACGCTGGGCATCCGCTACCTGCGGCTCGACCAGATCGACCTGGCCATGGCCAGCATCGTGGTGGCCCTGCCGTTTGTGCTGCCGCTGGTCTACATCATGATGAAGCGGTTGAGCAAATGAACCCCCACGCTCACGATCGCTCGCTGCCCCCCGAGGGGGCGTGCGCCCACTTTTGGGCGGCCTGGCGGAGGGCGCGATGAGCGCCCGTCTCAGCTGGAAGAAGGCCAGCACCGAAGCCCAGCTGCTGTTGGTGGGCATCCCGGTGCTGCTGTGGACGCTGGTGCCGCTCTACCACATGTTCCTGTTCGCGATCAGTGAGCGCGACACAGCCACCTCGGGCCGGCTGTGGCCCAAGAACCCGACGCTGCAGAACTTCGACATCGTCTTCCAGCAGAAGCATTTCTACCTCAACCACTTCTGGCTGCAGATGGGCAATTCGGTGCTCATCGCGCTGGCGGTGGCCGTGCTCACGCTGTGCATCGCCACCTGCGCAGCGTTTGCCATCAGCCGGCTGAAGGTGCGCGGCGGGCGCACGGTGATGAACCTGGCACTGTTCACCTACTTCATCCCGGCGGCCTTCCTGGCGGTGCCGATGTACAAGACCATGGGCAACTACGGGCTGCTGAACAACCAGTGGTCGCTGATCCTGGCGATGGTCACCATCGCCTCGCCCTATTGCATCTGGGTGCTCAAGCAGGCCAGCGACAAGCTGCCCTGGGAACTGGACGAGGCCGCGCGCATGGACGGCGCCACCGCGCTGCAGCTGTTCCGCCTGGTGTACCTGCCGCTGATGGTGCCCAGCCTGGTGGCGGTGGGCACCTACAGCCTGCTGCTGGCCTGGAACGAATACCTCTACGCCTTCCTGCTGCTGAGCAAGGACACCGACGTCACGCTGGCGGTGGCGCTCGGCAGCTTCCTGTCGGCCGACGACTCGCCGTGGGAACTGCTGATGGCCACCGGCCTGGTCTATGCCCTGCCGCCTGCGGCCATCTACTACGCCTTCAAGCGCTACATGGTGGGCGGCCTGACCGCCGGCGCCGTGAAGTCATGACCCACCCCCGCTGCGGCTTCGCCGACCACCGTCGAGGGGGCGGCCCCGGCGGCCCTGCAAGGCCGGTTCTGCGGCGCCAACTTGCCAACACACGCACGCGCCCCTGGCGCTGAGAACAAGGCCCGACATGGCAACTGTTTCGTTCCGCAAGATCGAAAAGGCCTACGGCCCGGTCAAGGTCATCCACGGCATCGGCTTCGACATCGCCGACGGTGAATTCGTGGTGCTGGTCGGCCCCAGCGGTTGCGGCAAGAGCACGCTGCTGCGCATGCTGGCCGGGCTGGAAGACATCACCGCCGGCCAGATCCTGATCGACGACAAGGTGGTCAATGATCTGGAGAGCAAGGACCGCGACATCGCGATGGTGTTCCAGAGCTATGCGCTCTACCCGCACATGACGGTGCGCGACAACATGGCCTTCAGCCTGAAGCTGCGCAGGGCCGACGCCAGGCTCACCGCCGAGCGGGTGGCCAATGCGGCGCGCATCCTCAACCTCGACGCCCTGCTCGACCGCTTCCCCAAGGAGCTGTCGGGCGGCCAGCGCCAGCGCGTGGCGATGGGCCGGGCCATCGTGCGCGACCCCAAGGTCTTCCTGTTCGACGAGCCGCTGAGCAACCTGGACGCCAAGCTGCGCGTGGCGATGCGCGCCGAGATCAAGGCCCTGCACCAGCGGCTGAAGACCACCACCGTCTATGTCACGCACGACCAGATCGAGGCCATGACCATGGCCGACCGCATCGTGGTGATGCACGACGGCATCATCGAGCAGATCGGCACCCCGCTCGACCTGTACGACCGGCCGAGCAACCTGTTCGTGGCGCAGTTCATCGGCTCACCGGCGATGAACGTGTTCGAGGGCCTGCTGCAGAAAGAAGGCGGCCAGATGGCGGTGTCTGCGCTGGACGCCTTGTGGCCGGTGGCCGGCATCGCCAGCGGCAACCACGGCCAGACGGTGCATTACGGCATCCGCCCGGGCGACCTGCAGCTGGCCGAGACCGGCATCGCCGCCGAGGTGGTGGTGGTGGAACCCACCGGTGCCGAGACCGAGCTGCTGCTGAAGATCGGCCCGCAGCAGCTCACCCTGGTGCTGCACGGCCGCACAGCGGCCAGCCCGGGCGATGTGGTGCACCTGGCCATCGACGCCGCCAAGGCCCATGTCTTCGACGGGCAGGGCGGCCAGCGGCTGTGACCAGCCCCGCCGGCGCCGCCCCGCCGCAGCCGCCGCTGCATCTGGTGGTGATGGGCGTCAGCGGCAGCGGCAAGTCGTCGGTGGGGCAGCAGCTGGCCCGGGCCCTGGGCCATGCCTTCATCGAGGGTGATGCGCTGCACGCGCCGGCCAACGTGGCGCGCATGGCCGCAGGCACGCCGCTGACCGATGTCGACCGCACCAGCTGGCTGGCCGAGATCGGCCGCCGGCTGGGCCAGGCCCGGGCCGCCGGCACAGGTCTGGTGGTGTCGTGCTCGGCGCTGCGGCGCAGCTACCGCGACGGCCTGCGCGCCGCCTGCCCGGGCCTGCAGTTCGTGTACCTGCACGGCAGTGGCGATCTGCTGCGCCGCCGCATCCAGACCCGCACCGGCCACTACATGCCGGCCAGCCTGCTCGACAGCCAGCTGGCCACGCTGGAACCACCAGCGGCCGACGAGGCGGCCATCACGCTGGACATCACGCCAACCACTGCGCGGGTGGTGGCCGCCGCACTGACACAGTTGCGGGCCGGCGCCGCACCCTGACCAGATGCGCCAGACCCCGAGACCCCGAGACCCCGAGACCAGCCCACCATGCCCGCACAGTTCAGCCAGGTCATCCTGTGTACCGATACCGACGGCCGCGCGCGCTTTCGCGAGCAGCCCATCGCGCTGACCGAAGGCAAACCCCAGGCGATGTTGTCGCCGCTGATGCCCAGCGGCGGGCTGCAGCTGCGCCACAGCCCGGTGGGTTTTCGCAGCGACTTCCATTGCACCGCTGACCCGCAGTGGGTGTTCATTCTCGGCGGGCAAATGGAGATCGGCCTGCAAGACGGCAGCAGCCGCCTCTTCGGCCCCGGCCAGCACTTCTTCTCGGCCGACACCCTGCCCGCCGGCGCCACGTTCGACCCCGCGCTGCACGGCCACTGGAGCCGGCAGGTCGGGCCCGAACCACTCGTCACCGCGTTCGTGCGCGAATGAGGTCGGCACGCGGTTTGCGTCGGTCGGCAGCGCCATGATCAAGAACGTGCACGGCAACACCGTCGACCTGCTGGGCGAAGACATCGTCAGCGGCCGCTATGCGGTGGGCGCGGCGCTGCCGCCAGAGCCGATGCTGTGCGCGACGCTGGGCGTCAGCCGCACCGTCATCCGCGAGGCGGTGAAGAGCCTGGTGGCCAAGGGCCTGCTGATCACCGGCCCCAAGCTGGGTACCCGGGTGCTGCCCGAGGACCACTGGAACTGGTTCGACCCCGACGTGGTGGTGTGGCAGAGCAAGATCGGCTTCACCCGCGAGTTCCTGCGTGATCTGCAAGAGCTGCGGCGCGTGGTCGAGCCAGCAGCGGTGCGGCTGGCCGCCGAGCGCGCCAGCGCCGACGACATCGCCAACATCGAGGAAGCCTATGTCGGCATGCGCGCAGCCATCGAGCTGGGCGGCGACTACGTCACCCACGACCTGCGCTTCCACCAGGGCCTGCTGCGCGCCTGCCACAACCGCATGGTGATCCAGATGAGCAAGGCGCTGGGCGCACTGCTGCGCACCGCCTTCGAGCTGTCGACGCTGCGGCCCGACGGCCCGGCGCTGTCCCTGCCGCTGCACCGCGCGGTGCTCGACGCGGTGATCGCCCGCGCCCCGGCCAAGGCCGAGCGGGCCATCCTGGTGCTGATCGACGGCGCCGGCGAGGACATCGAGGCGGTGCTGAATTCACGCCGCAAGCTGCCATCGCTGGCCCTGCCGGCACCGCGGCTGAAGGCACGCCTGGCTGCGGCACTTGCCGCACCCACCACGGCCACCACGACCACCACGAAGACCATCAAGCCGGCCACGCCGGCACGCTGAACCCCCAACCGGAAGCACACACAC
>JBBRVT010000097.1:0-11699 GCA_038246615.1 Burkholderiales bacterium | reverse complement strand
GCATTGCGGGCCAGCTGGCTGGCCGGCAGCAGGCCGTTGCGCACCAGAAACCGGCACCACAGCACGTCGCTGTCGCCCGACAGCAGGGTGTGGTCCAGGTCGAAGATCGCCAGCGGGGCCGTCACTCTGCAAGCAGCGCGGTGGCGCTGTCGTCCTTCAGGCCGATGCCGGTGGTGCGCCGCCGCAACGCCTCGCGCGCCAGCCAGGCGATGCGGGCAGCCGCTGTGGCCGGCGGCAAGCCTTCCGGCCGGATGTTGCTGACGCAGTTGCGCTGCGCGTCATTGCAGCCCGACTGCGGCGCGTGGGTCAGGTAGGCGCCCAGGCTGTCGGGTGCGCTGAGGCCGGGCCGCTCGCCCAGCAGGATCAGCACCAGTTTGGCCTGCAGCAGCGCACCCGCCTCGTCGGCCAGTGCCACGCGGGCCTGGGTGGCGATCACCGGCGGGGCGATCTGCAGCACGCCGGCCAGCGCGGCCCGCAGCGCCTGCAACACCGGCACGGCGTGGCGTTGCAGCGCCACCGCCGACAGGCCGTCACCCAGCACGATGGCCAGGTCGACCGGGCCGACGCTGGCGTGCTGCAGCAGGTCGGCGCTGGCCGGCGCCAGGCGGCGGCCCAGGTCGGGGCGGCGCAGGTAGGTGGCGCGGTCTGCGGCGCGGCTGCGGGCCAGCAGCGGCTGCCAGCCGTCGGCCTGCAGCGCCGCCTGCAGCGCTGTCACGTCCAGCGGCACCAGCACCGCGTCGCGCGCCTGGGCGTGGGCAGCAGCAAAGCGCAGCACCTCGGCGGTGGGCAGGCTGCCGCCGGTGCGGCCCAGGGCGATGCGGGCCGGCGTGTGGCGGCGCAGTGCGGCCCAGGGGTCGGGCGGCGGGTTGTCTGGCAACGTGATCGTGTCGGTCATGGCAGCCTCTGGCTCACTGGCCCATCAGCGTCTGGCTCACTGGCCCAGCAGCGCCGGGCTGAAACCGGCGGCCAGCGCCGGCCGCGCCGCCGCAGGCAAGAGGCGGCCCGTGGCATCGGTGAGGCCCTGGCGCTGTAGCCAGGCCTCGAACTCGGGCGCGCGCTGCAGGCCCAGCAATTGCCGCACGAACAGCGCGTCGTGGAACGAGGTGCTCTGGTAGTTCAGCATCACGTCGTCGGCGCCAGGCACGCCCATCATGAAGTTCAGCCCGGCGGTGGCCAGCAGCACCAGCAGGTTGTCCATGTCGTCTGAGTCGGCCTCGGCATGGTTGGTGTAGCAGATGTCGCAGCCCATCGGCAGGCCCAGCAGCTTGCCGCAGAAGTGGTCTTCGAGCCCGGCGCGGATGATCTGCTTGCCGTCGTACAGGTATTCGGGCCCGATGAAGCCGACCACCGTGTTGACCAGCAGCGGCCGGTAGCGCCGCGCCACCGCGTAGGCGCGGGCCTCCAGCGTCTGCTGGTCCACGCCATGGTGGGCGTTGGCCGACAGCGCGCTGCCCTGGCCGGTCTCGAAGTACATGCAGTTGTCGCCCAAGCTGCCGCGCCGCAGCGCCAGCGCCCCGGCATGGGCTTCGTCGAGCAGCGCCAGGTGGATGCCGAAGCTGGTGTTGGCGGCTTGCGTGCCGGCGATGCTCTGGAACACCAGGTCCACCGGCGCGCCCAGCGCCATCGCCTGCAAGGTGTTGGTGACATGGGTGAGCACGCAGCTCTGCGTGGGGATCTGGTGCTGGCCGATCAGGCCATCGAGCAGCTGCAGCAGTTCGACCAGCGCGGGCACGCTGTCGGCTGCGGGGTTGATGCCGATCACCGCGTCACCGGCGCCGTACATCAGGCCGTCGAGCATGCTCGCCACGATGCCGGCAGGCGCATCGGCCGGGTGGTTGGGCTGCAGCCGCACTGCCAGCGTGCCGGGCAGGCCGATGGTGTTGCGAAAGCGCGTGACCACCCGCACCTTGCTGGCGGCCAGGATCAGGTCCTGGTTGCGCATCAGCTTGCTGGTGGCGGCCACCATCTCGGGCGTGAGGCCGGGCGCCAGTGCGGCCAGCACTGGTGGCGTGGCGGCCTCTGACAGCAGCCAGTCACGCAGGCCACCCACGGTGAGGTGGGCCACCGGGGCGAAGGCCGCAGCGTCGTGGCTGTCGATGATCAGCCGCGTCACCTCGTCGGCCTCGTACGGCAGCACCGCCTGCTGCAGGAAGGTGGCGAGCGGCAGGTCGGCCAGCGCAAAGCGCGCGGCCACGCGCTGGGCCGCGCTGTGGGCGGCGATGCCGGCCAGTTCGTCGCCCGAACGCAGCGGCGTGGCCTTGGCCAGCAAATCGGCCAGGGTGTGGAAGTGGTGGGTCTCGCTGCCCACGCTGCTGCGCCAGGCCATGGCTATTGCGCGGTTGTGACGATGCCCATGGCGCGCAGTGCCTCGCCCACCGCATGCACCGCCTGCTGCATCTCCAGCGTGCCGATGGCGCCGATGCAGCCCACACGGAAGGTCTCCACCGTGGTCAGCTTGCCGGGATAGAGCAGGAAACCGCGCGCCTTGGCCGCCTGGTAGAAGCGCTGGAAGTCGTAGGCCGGGTGATCGGGCGCGTGGAAGGTGACGATGATCGGCGCCTGGTGCGCCGGCTGCAGAAACGGCCGCAGGCCCAGCGCCTGCATGCCGCCGATCAGCACGGCGCAATTGGCGCGGTAGCGCGCCAGCCGTGCCGGCTGCCCGCCTTCTTCGACGAACTGGCTGATGGCCTCGGCCAGCGCCACCACCACATGCGTGGGCGGGGTGAAGCGCCACTGGCCGGTCTTCTCCATGTAGGCATGCTGGTCGTGCAGGTCCATCGCCAGGCTCTGGCTGTTACCGGCACTGCCATCCAGCACCGCCCGGCGGATGAACACGAAACCCATGCCGGGCACGCCTTCCAGGCACTTGCCGCTGGCGGCCACCAGGGCGTCGAAGCGCACTTCACGGGCGTCGATCGGCAGCGCGGCAAAGCTGCTCATCGCGTCGACGATCAGGCCCTTGCCGTGCTGCGCACACACCGCCGCCACGGCGGCCAGCGGGTTCTCCACGCCGGCGCCGGTTTCGCAGTGGATCAGCACGACATGGGTGATGCTGGCGTCGCTGCGCAGGTGGCCGTCCAGGGCCTCGGCCGACACTGGCGCATCTTCGGCGAAGGCGAGGGTGCTGACGCGCCGGCCCATCATCTGCGTGAGCTTGCCGGCGCGCTTGCAGTAGGCGCCGTTGTCCAGCACCAGCACATGCCCGTCTCTGGGCACCAGGGTGGCCACGGCGGCCTCCACGCTGAAGGTGCCGCTGCCCTGCAGCGGCACCACCACATGCGTGCCGTGGCCGTGCACGGTGTCGAGCAGGCGCTGGCGCACGCTGGCGGTCACGGCGATGAAATCGGCGTCCCACGAGCCCCAGTCGTGCAGCATCGCCAGCTTGGTGCGCAGCGTGGTGGTCAGCGGGCCGGGGGTGAGCAGGATGCGGTCGCGGTCCATGGGGGGTCTCCTCGCGTTTTCAGGCTGTATGTCAAGCGGCCGCCGCAGAACCGGCTCCGCCGGGCCGCTGGTGGCGCCCCCTCGAGGGAGAGCGCCGAAGGCGCTTCGGGGGTGGGTCAATCTCGCCATGCCTGGTGTTTTCGGCCGACGACCCAGGCCAGCGCGCTGAAGGCGCCCATCGCCACGCCGGATACGGCGGCGATCAGCACCGCGCAGGCGGCGGCGGCGCCCATCTCGCCGGCTTCGTCGAGGTTCAGGATGGCGATCGCCGCCACCTTGTTGTCGGGCGAATACAGGAACACCACCGCCGAAATCGTAGTCATCGCATTGATGAAGAAGTAGCGGGCGATGTCGATCAGCGCCGGGGCGCAGATCGGCAGCGTCACCCGCCGCAGCGTCACCCAGAAGGGCACCTTCAGGCTGGCGGACACCGCCTCGAACTCGGCGTCCAGCGCCTTCAGCGCCGTCACCGCAGTGAGGTGGCCGGTGGTGTAGAAGTGGGCGATGGTGCAGATGATGAGCAGCGCCATGGTGTGGTACAGCCCGCCCAGCGGGTTGCCCGGCGCGTTGAAGAAGAAGATGTAGCCCAGGCCCAGCACCAGGCCGGGCACCGCCATCGGCAACATCGCCAGCAGGCGCACCAGGCTGCGCAGCAGGCTGTCGGGCGACATCCGCCTGCGCAGCAGGCTGTCGGGCGACATCCGCCCGCGCAGCGTGCTGTCGGCTGACATCCCGCCGCGCGCGCCGCTGGCGCCCTGCGTCTTCTCCAGCAGGTAGGCACCGGCAAACACCAGCGCCGTGCCGAACACCGCCGTGCCGGCGGCCATGGTCAGGCTGTTGACGAAGGCGGTGCCCACCTCGGCGTCGACCAGGCCCGTGGTGTAGTGGTCGAGCGTGGGTGCCAGGTTGTAGGGCCAGAAGCTGGCGAACGAGGCGAACACCGCCATGCCCATCATCGCCAGCACCAGCGCGGCCACCAGCACGCAATAGCCGGTGGCCAGGCCGTCGCGCCAGGCCTTGCGCGCCGGGCGGTAGGGCACGGCGCGGGCGGTCAGCAGCGCGGTCTGCCGGCCGGCCACCCAGCGGTCCACCGCGAAGGTGAACACCGCCGGCGCCAGCAGCAACAAGGCCACCACCGCGCCCTTCTGAAAGTCTTGCTGACCGATGACCAGCTTGAACACGTCGGTGGCCAGCATGTTGAAGTTGCCGCCGATCACCTTGGGGATGCCGAAGTCGGTCAGCACCAGGGTGAAGCTGACCAGCGCGGCCGAGATCAGCCCGTACTTGGCGCCCGGCAGCGTGATGGTGAAGAAGCGCCGCCACGGCCGCGTGCCCATGGCGGCGGCGGCCTCGTACAGCCGGCCGTCGGCAGCGCCCAGCGCAGTGATCAGGATCATCAGCGCATGCGGAAACACTGCAAAGCATTCAGCCAGCACGATGCCCGGCGCGCCGTAGATCTGCGTGATGCCCACCGCCTGCATCGCGTCCTTCAGCACCCCCTGGTTGCCGAACCAGTAGATCAGCGAGATGGCCGCCAGCAGGCTGGGCGCCAGCAGCGGCAGCAGGGTGATGCCGCGGAACAGCGGCTTGAAACGCATGCGGCTGCGCTGCAGCGCATAGGCGAAGCTGAAGGCCAGCGGAATGATGATGGCCGTGACCAGCGCCGACACCCACAGGCTGTTGCCCAGCGAATCGAGCAAGGCGGGCGTGCGCGCATAGGCGATGAAGTTGGCCAGGCCGACGAAGCGCCCGCTGGCATCCTCGAGCGCCTGCGTCAGGATGGCCAGCAGCGGTGCGGCCAGGAAGGCCAGCATCGCCAGCAGCACCAGCGCCAGCGCGGCCTGTGCCACCCGCAGCTGCGGGTCCAACTGCTGCTGCACGCTGCTGGGCGCGGGCAGGCCGGTGGACAGGGCGGGTTGGTTCACGACGGGCCAGCCGAAGACATGGTCAGCCGAAGACCCGCAGCCGCTCGGGCAGCAGCTTCAGCGGCAGGGTGGAGCCCACTGCCAGCGCCTGTTCCGACAGGAAGTTCAGCGACAGCACCACCTGCAGCGGCTGGCCGCCCAGTGCAGCGGCCTGCACCGTCACCAGGCAATAGGCGCCCAGGAAATCGATGGCGGTGATGCCGGCGTCGAACACATGCGCATCGCCCGGGGCGATCGGGCGGGCCAGCAGGTCCTCGGGCCGCAGGTAGACGGTGACGTCCCGCCCGGCCGCGCCAGCATGCGTGCCGGGGATGCAGTGCTGCCCGATCTGCAGCGCGCCGCCAGCGGCCGTGCGGGCCGGCAGGGTGTTGATGCGGCCGACGAAATCGGCCACGAAGGCGCTGGCCGGCTCGCGGTAGACCTGCAGCGGCGTGCCCACCTGCTCGATCACGCCATGGTTCATCACCACGATGCGGTCGGCCACGCTGAGCGCCTCTTCCTGGTCGTGCGTCACCATGATGGTGGTGACGCCCAGCTGGCGCTGCAGCCGCTTGATCTCCTGGCGCAGCTGCACCCGCACGATGGCGTCGAGTGCCGACAGCGGCTCGTCGAGCAGCAGCAGGCCGGGCGATGTGGCGAGCGCCCGCGCCAGTGCGATGCGCTGCTGCTGCCCGCCCGACAGTTGCGCCGGGTACTTGCCCTCGTCGCCCGGCAGCCCCACCAGCGCCAGCAGCTCGGCCACCCGCGCGGTGATCTGTGCCCTGGGCGTCTTGCGGTTGACCAGGCCATAGGCCACGTTGTCGGCCACGCTCAGGTTGGGGAACAGCGCGTACGACTGGAACACGATGCCGTAGTCGCGCTGCGCCGGCGGCAGGGTGGAGATGTCGCGCCCGGCCTGGCGGATGCGGCCGCTGGTCTGCCCCTCCAGCCCGGCGATGATGCGCAACAGCGTGGTCTTGCCGCAGCCCGACGGCCCCAGGAAGCAGATGAACTCGCCGGGCGGTATCAGCAGGTCGATGCCCTTCAGTGCCTGGAACCCGCCGAACTGCTTGGTGATGCCGTCCAGCTGAAGATAGGGTTCCACGGCAGCGGGCGAGGCTCAGCGCTTTTCGCTTTTGGTGTTGTAGCGCCTGGTCCATTCAGCCAGCACGCGCTCGCGGTTCTCGGCGGCCACGTAGAAGTCCATCTTCACCAGGCGTGATTCATAGTCCTTGGGCACGTTGGCCAGCGGCGCGGCCACGCCGGGCTGGGCGGTGATGGCGAAGTTCTTGCCGTACAGCAGCATCGCGTCCTTGCTGCTGGCCCAGTCGGCCAGCTTCCTGGCCGCGTCCAGCTTCTTGGTGCCCTTGTGGATGGCGAAGGCTTCCAGGTCCCAGCCCAGGCCTTCTTTCGGGAACACCAGGTCGATCGGCGCGCCCTTGGCCTTGTTGGCGTTGGCGCGGTACTCGAAGCTGATGCCCACCACGTATTCACCGGCGGCCGCCATGTTGCAGGGCTTGGAGCCCGAATGGGTGTACTGGCCGATGTTCTCGTGCAGGCCGTCCATGTACTTCCAGCCGCCGCCCTTGCCGTTGTCATCGCCGAACAGGGTGAGCCAGGCGGTCACGTCGAAGTAACCGGTGCCCGAGCTGGCGGGGTTGGGCATCACGATCTGGCCTTTGTAGACCGGCTTGAGCAGGTCTTTCCAGGTCTCGGGCTTGGGGATGTTCTTCTTGGCGGCTTCCACCGTGTTGAAGCAGATGGTGGCGCCCCAGACGTTCATGCCGAACCAGGCTGGCGGGTTCTTCTTGTCGCGGTACTGCGCCATGATGGCGTCGAGGTTCAGCGGCTTGTAGGGCTCGAGCATGCCGTTCATGTCGAGCAGCGCCAGGCTGCTGGCGGCCACGCCCATCACCGCATCGGCCTGCGGGTTGGCCTTCTCGGCCAGCAGCTTGGCGGTGGTGACGCCGGTGCTGTCGCGCACCCACTTGATTTCGATGTCGGGGTGGACCTTGTTGAAGCCTTCCTGGTAAGCCTTGAGCTGGTCGGTCTCCAGCGCGGTGTAGACCAGCAGCTGGGTCTTCTGCGCCAGGGCGGGGCCGGCGGCAAGGGCCAGCAGGGCAGCAGTGACGAGGGCGAGGCGACGCGGCACGGGCATGGACGGTTCTCCGAAGGACAGGGGTGGGGACACAAACCGCTGAGCTTGTGCCGCCATGCATGACAGCACGATGACCACGCCGCCCGCTTCGGGGCATCTTGTCCCGGCCTGCGGCCGGCTGTCAACGGGTTTTAGTCAATTGTTGACAATCTGCATTTCGGCGCGTCCAATGCCGCCGATGAAGACCCTGGTTCCGCCGGCACCGGCTGCGCCGGCCAGCGCAGCGGCAGGCGCGCAGGCCACCATCGCGCTGCTGCAGGCGCATTCGCTCACCTCGGCCGTGCAGGCCGAGATCGAGCGGCTGATCCTGGCGGGTGAGCTGGCGCCTGGCGCCAAGCTCACCGAGGCGATGCTGGCCGAGCGCCTGGGTGTCTCGCGCGGGCCCATCCGCGAGGCCTTCCGCATCCTGGAAGAAGCCGGCCTGGTGCGGCTGGAGAAGAACCGCGGCGTGTTCGTGCGCAGCATCCCGCTGGACGAGGCGATGGAGATCTACGACCTGCGCGCCATGGTCGATGAAGCGGCCGGCCGTGCACTGGCGCAGCACATCACGCCCGAGCAGCTCAAGCAGCTGCGCGGCATGGTCGAGCAGATGGAGCGCCTGGTGAAAGGCGGGCACAACACCAGCGCCAGCGACGACTACCACGCGCTGAATCTGGCCTTCCACGACCACATCGTGGCGAGCGTGGGCAACCGCAAGCTGACCGAGCTGTACCGCCGGCTGGTCAATGAGCTGTCGCTGTTCCGGCGCGTGAACCTGGCCGACGGCCAGCAGATCCCCGTGTCGGTGCAGGAGCACCGCGCCATCCTCAAGGCGATTGCCGCCGGCGATGCCGACGGTGCTGCCCGCGCGCTGCGCGCCCATGTGCTGGAAAGCAAGGAGCGCACGCTGAACAACCACGCGGAGGGCAGCGCCATGCTGCCCGCCGCCACCCGAAAGGCCCGACATGCTTGAAGTCAACCGACGTTCCTACCGGCTGCCCCAGGCGCCCACCGTGGTGGTGTGCGTGGACGGCTGCGAGCCGGAGTACATCGCCCAGGGCGTGGCGGCCGGGGTGATGCCCTGGATGGCCCGCACCTTGTCCACCGGGACGGCCCTGGTGGCCGACTGCGTGGTGCCCAGCTTCACCAACCCCAACAACCTGAGCATCGTCACCGGCGCGCCGCCCAGCGTGCACGGCATCTGCGGCAACTACCTGTTCGACGTGGCCACCGGCACCGAGGTGATGATGAACGACCCGAAATGGCTGCGGGCGCCCACCATCCTGGCCGCGCTGGCCGGCGCGGGCCAGCGCTGTGCCGTCATCACTGCCAAGGACAAGCTGCGGCGCCTGCTGGGCCATGGCATGGGCGTCGGCCCGGGCCAGCCCGGCATCTGCTTCTCGTCGGAGAAGGCCGACGTGGCCACCGAGGCCGAGAACGGCATCACCGGCGTGCCGGCGCTGGTCGGCATGGCGGTGCCCGATGTCTACAGCGCCGCGCTGTCGGAGTTCGTCTTCGCCGCCGGCGTCAAGCTGATGCAGACACAGCGGCCCGATGTGATGTACCTCAGCACCACCGACTACATCCAGCACAAGCACGCCCCGGGCACGCCCGGTGCCAATGCCTTCTACGCGATGATGGACCGCTACCTGGGCGCGCTGGATGCGCTGGGCTGCGTGGTCGCGCTGACCGCCGACCACGGCATGAATGCCAAGACCGGCATGGACGCCAAGCCCGACGTGGTCTACCTGCAGGACCTGCTGGACGCTTGGCTGGGCGCGGGCGTGGCCCGTGTGATCCTGCCGATCACCGACCCCTACGTGGTGCACCACGGCGCGCTGGGCTCGTTTGCCACGGTGTATCTGCCGGCCGACTGCGACGTGGCAGCGCTGCAGCAGCGCTTGGCCGCCTGGCGCGGCATCGAGCGGGTGACGACCCGCGCCGAGGCGGCAGCCGCCTATGAACTGCCGGCCGACCGCATCGGCGACCTGGTGGTGGTGAGCGAGCGCTTCACCGTCATCGGCACCAGCGTGGCGCGGCACGACCTGTCGGCGCTGGACGTGCCCTTGCGCAGCCACGGCGGCGTGTCGGAGCAGCGCGTGCCGCTGATCCTGAACCGCGCCATCCCGGGCATCGACCGCCAGCGCCGTTGGCGCAACTTCGACGCCTTCGATCTGGCGTTGAACCTGGGGCAATGAACATGCGCCAAGAAGGCCTGCGCATCGCAGGCGACGTGGTCGGCGCCGGCCGTGAGCCGTCGATCGCCGTGCGCAACCCTTTCACCGGAGCGTTGGTCGGCCGCGTGCCCAAAGCCACGCTGGATGAAGTGCGGCTGGCCTTCGACATCGCCGCTGGCTACCGTGCGAGGCTGTCGCGCTTCGAGCGCGCCAACATCCTCGACAAGGCGGCAGCGGCGGTGCGCCAGCGCACGGCAGAGATCGCCGCACTCATCACCGCCGAGAGCGGCCTGTGCCTGAAGGACAGCACCTACGAGGCCGGCCGTGTGGCCGACGTGCTGATGTTCGGCGCGCTGGAGGTGCTGAAGGACGATGGCCAGACCTTCAGTTGCGACATCACGCCGCATGGCCGCCAGCGCAAGGTGCACACCCAGCGCGAGCCGCTGCTGGGCGTCATCACCGCCATCACGCCCTTCAACCACCCGATGAACCAGGTGGCGCACAAGGTGGTGCCCGCCATTGCCACCAACAACCGCATGGTGCTCAAGCCCAGCGAGAAGGTGCCGCTGTCGGCGTTGCTGTTCGCCGACATCCTGTATGCCGCCGGCCTGCCGCCCGAGATGCTGAGCGTGCTGACCGGCGACCCGGCCGAGATCGCCGACGAACTGCTCACCAACCCGGCGGTCGACCTGATCACCTTCACCGGCGGCGTGGCCATCGGCAAGTCCATCGCCGGCAAGGCCGGCTACCGCCGCATCGTGCTGGAGCTGGGCGGCAACGACCCGATCATCGTGATGGACGACGCCGACATCGACGAGGCCAGCACGCTGGCAGTGCAGGGCAGCTACAAGAACTCGGGCCAGCGCTGCACGGCCGTCAAACGCATGCTGGTGCACGAGAAGGTTGCGGCCGCCTTCACCGATGCGGTGGTGGCCAAGACCCTGGCCTGGAAGTTCGGCGACCCCGCCGACCCGGCCACCGAGATGGGCACGGTGATCGACGAGGCTGCGGCGCAGCTGTTCCAGCAGCGGGTGGACGCAGCCATCGCCGAGGGCGCCCGCCTGCTGGCCGGCCACCAGCGCAGCGGCGCGCTCTATGCCCCCACGGTACTCGACCGGGTGCGGCCCGAGATGGCGCTGGTGCGTGAAGAAACCTTCGGCCCGGTGTCGCCGATCCTCACCTTCGGCTCCGTCGACGAGGCCATCGCGCTGGCCAACGGCACCGCCTACGGCCTGTCGTCGTCGGTGTGCACCAACCGCATGAGCGACATCACCCGCTTCGTCAACGAGCTGCAGATGGGCACGGTGAACGTGCGTGAAGTGCCCGGCTACCGGCTCGAGCTGACGCCCTTCGGCGGCATCAAGGACAGCGGCCTGGGCTACAAGGAAGGTGTGCAGGAGGCGATGAAGAGCTTCACCAACACCAAGACCTACTCCCTGCCCTGGGTATGAAACGAGCAGAGCGCCAAAGCCCATGCTGAGCCTGGACGACATCGAGATCCTGTTCTTGCGCAAGGGCCATGCGCAGTACAGCGGCGAGCCCGTCAGCCAGCTGCAGCATGCGCTGCAGACGGCCATGCTGGCCGAGGCCGACGGTGCCGACGACGAACTGACCACCGCTGCCTTGCTGCATGACCTGGGCCACCTGGTGCAGGACCTGGGTGACGAATCTGGCGACACCCCCAGCCTGCGCGGCGTGGACGACCTGCACCAGTACGTGGCCTTGCCCTTCCTGCGCCGGCTGTTCACTCCGCGGGTGCTGGGCGCGGTGCAGGGCCATGTCGACGCCAAGCGCTGGCTGTGTGCCAGCCGGACGGGCTATCTGGCGGCGCTGTCGGCCGATTCACGGCGCAGCCTGGTGCTGCAGGGCGGGGTGTTCAACGCCGAGCAGGCGGCCACTTTCATCGCCCGGCCGGGCGCCGAAGAGGCGGTGCGCCTGCGCCTGTGGGACGACCAGGCCAAGGCAGCCGATCTGCCCACGCCGCCGCTGGCGCACTACATCGCCCGCGCCCGGCGCTGCGCGCTTTGCTGAGCACCCAGG
>JBBRVT010000096.1:0-11716 GCA_038246615.1 Burkholderiales bacterium | reverse complement strand
GGCGCCGCTGGGCTTCGCCTGCGAAACCCTGGTGTGCGGGCCGGACGACTTCCGTGTCACCAACCTCTGGGCGGTGCACAGCGGCGGCATGGTCTGGGACAACGGCAACGGGCACTTTCCGGCCACCACCTGGCAGGTCAGCAACATCCACGCCGGCACCGGCGCGCTGAACGTGATCTCCGGCGCTGTGGTGGTGGACTGCAACTTCCGCTTTTCCACCGACAGCACGCCCGATCAGCTGAAGGCGCGGCTGGAGGCGGTGCTGCAACGCCACGGCCTGGACCACCAGCTGGCCTGGACGCTGGGCGGCTCGCCCTTCCCCACCCGGCCGGGCAGGCCGAGCGCGGCGCTTGGCAACGCCATCGAAGCCGAGTGCGGCATCCGCCCGGTGCAGTCGGCCACCAGCGACACCACCGGCGACACCACCGGCGACACCAGCGACGGCCGCTGCATCGCGCCCTTCTGCGAACAGGTGGTCGAGTTCGGCCCCATCAACGCCACCATCCGCCAGATCGACGATTGCGTGCGCGGGGCCGACATCGCCCCGCTGACCAACATCGACCGCCGCACGCTGGAGGCGCTGTTGACGTGACGGTGCTTGCGCTGATCGAGGCCTGCAGCGCCCGCCTGACCGAGGCGGGCGTTTCGTTTGGGCAGGGCACCACCAATGCCTTCGACGAAGCCGCCTGGCTGGTGCTGTGGCGCCTGGGCCTGCCACTGGACGCGCTGGACGAGGTGGCCGAGCAGGCGGTGGCACCCGAGTCAAAGGCCGCCGTGCAGGCGCTGATCGACCAGCGCATCAGCACCCGCCGCCCGGCCGCCTACCTCACCGGCGAGGCCTGGCTGCAGGGCGTGCCGTTCACCGTCGACGAGCGGGTGATCATCCCGCGCTCGCTGATCGCCGAAGCGCTGGCCGACGGCAACATCGACCCCTGGCTGAGCGAGCGCACCCACCAGGTGCTCGACCTGTGCACCGGCAACGGCAGCCTGGCGGTGCTGGCGGCCATCGCCTGGCCCGAGGTGACGGTGCATGCCGCCGACCTGAGCGCCGACGCGCTGGCGGTGGCACGGCTGAATGTCGACCGACACGGGCTGACCGAGCGCATCCGGCTGCATCAGGGTGATGGGCTGGCCGCAGTGGCGGGCCTGCAATTCGACCTGGTCTTGTGCAACCCGCCGTATGTGAACCGGCAATCGATGGCCAGCCTGCCGGCCGAGTTCCGCGCCGAGCCGGCGCTGGCGCTGGACGGCAATGCGCGCGGCGGCGCCGACGGCATGGACTTCATCCGCCAGTTGCTGGGCGCCCTGCCCGGCCAGCTGTCGCCCGACGGCGTGCTGGTGCTGGAGATCGGCCACGAGCGCGCCCATTTCGAAGCCGCCTTCCCGACGCTGGAGGCCGTGTGGCTGACCACCAGCGCCGGTGACGACCAGGTGCTGCTGCTTACCGCCGACGCCCTGAAATCCGACCTTCTTCCTGCCCGCCCGACCCGATGATCCAGATCAAGAACCTCACGCTGCGCCGCGGCGTCAAGGTGGTGCTCAAAGACACCAGCCTCACCCTCAACCCTGGCGAGAAGGTGGGCCTGGTGGGCCGCAACGGCGCGGGCAAGTCCAGCCTGTTCTCGCTGGTGGCCAACCGGCTGCAGGCCGACGCCGGCGACCTGGAGATGCCGCCCACCTGGCGCATCGGCGAGGTGGCGCAGAACATGCCTGAAACCAGCCAGGGCGCCACCGACTTCGTGCTCGAAGGCGACCTGCCGCTGATGGAAGCGCGTGCAGCGCTGGCCGCTGCCGAGGCCGCCGAAGACGGCAATGCCATGGCCGAGGCCTATGTGCTGCTGGAGCAGGCCGGCACCTTCGACGCTGCCGCACGCGCCCAGGCGCTGCTGCTGGGCCTGGGCTTTCGCACCGAGCAGCTGGACGCACCGGTCAACAGCTTCTCGGGCGGCTGGCGCATGCGGCTGCAGCTGGCGCGCGCGCTGATGTGCCCGGCCGACCTGCTGCTGCTGGACGAACCCACCAACCACCTGGACCTGGATGCGCTGGTGTGGCTGGAAGGCTGGCTCAAGCGCTACCAGGGCCTGATGATCGTGATCAGCCACGACCGCGAGTTTCTCGACGCCATCACCAGCGTCACCGTGCACCTGGACAACGCCCAGCTCACCCGTTATG
Organism: Burkholderiales bacterium; assembly: GCA_038246615.1. GTDB lineage: Bacteria > Pseudomonadota > Gammaproteobacteria > Burkholderiales > Burkholderiaceae_C > Pseudaquabacterium. Next base: position 9,544 of record JBBRVT010000096.1, on the reverse strand, counting down.
GCGGCAACTACAGCGCCTTCGAGACGATGCGCGCCGAGCGCATGGAGCAGGCGCAGGCCGCCTTCGGCAAGCAGCAGGAAAAGATCGCCCACCTGCAGAAGTTCATCGACCGCTTCAAGGCCAAGGCCAGCAAGGCCAAGCAGGCGCAGAGCAGGGTGAAGGCGCTCGACCGCATGATCAAGCTGGGCCCGGTGCTGATGGATGCGGAGTTCGAGTTCGAATTCCGCCAGCCGCAGAACCTGCCGAATCCGATGCTGACGATGCGCGATTTGTCCTGCGGCTACCGCATCTCTGACGGGCACGCGCCCGGCGCCCGGCCGCCCGAAGGCGGACGCGACCCCCTCGGGGGGTCGGGCGCCGTACCCGGCGACCGGGGGGTAGTCACGGTCGTGCGGCACATCACCCGCAGCGTGATGGCCGGGCAGCGCATCGGCATCCTGGGCGCCAACGGCCAGGGCAAGAGCACGCTGGTGAAGACCATCGCCCATGCGCTGCAGCCGCTGGGCGGTGAGTTCGCCGAGGGCAAGGGCCTGGCGGTGGGCTACTTCGCCCAACAGGAGCTGGACTTGCTCAGCGAGGACGACACGCCGATGCAGCGCATGGTGCGGCTGGCACGCGAGAGCGGCGCCAGCGGCAACGAGGCGCGTGAGCAGGACCTGCGCAACTTTCTCGGCCAGTTCCGCTTTGTCGGCGACATGGTGCACCAGAAGGTGGGCACGCTGTCGGGCGGCGAGCGGGCCCGGCTGGTGATGGCCACGATCGTCTGGGGCAAGCCCAACCTGCTGCTGCTCGACGAGCCCACCAACCACCTGGACCTGAACACCCGCGAGGCGCTGTCGATCGCGCTGAACGAGTTCGAAGGCTCGGTGATGCTGGTCAGCCATGACCGCGCGCTGCTGCGCGAGGTGTGCGACGAGTTCTGGCTGGTCACCTCGGGCGGCGTGCTGCCCTTCGACGGTGACCTGGACGATTACCAGAAATGGCTGCTGGAGGTGGCGCGCGCCAACGCCCGCGGCCTGCCACCGCCGCCGGTGCCCGGGCCGGCGCCGATCCTGTCGGCCCCGCCGGCAGCAGCGCCCAGCCCCAAGGCGGTGGCCCGCGCCAGCGCGCCCGACGCCAAGTCGCCCGGCGCCTTCAAGCGCGACAACCCGCAGGACCGCAAGCAATCCGGCCAGCTGCGCAACCAGATCGCCAACCGCACCCGGCCGCTGCGCGCCGAGGTGCAGCAGATCGACGGCCGCATGGAGAAGCTGGCGGCCGAGCGGATGGCACTGGAGGCGCAGTTGGCCGGCGGCAAGGGCAGCGGCCCCGACATCGCCGAAACCGGCCGGCGGCTGAACCACCTGAGCGCCGAGGTGGCAAAGCTGGAGGAACGCTGGCTTGAGTTGCAGGGCGAGATCGAAGCCATCACCGGCGAATCGTCATGAACTGCGGAAGCGGCTGCAACGCCTCCCGCCAAGCCGTTCACAAGCCGGCGCTGCGGGCGGCCTGGGGGTAGAGCGTGCGCAAGGCTGCCGCGCTGCCATCGGCCAGCAGGCCGGTCAGCGTGGCCAGCCAGGCGGCGGGGGCGTCGGGCGCGCTGGCGGCCAGCAGCCAGGCGGCGCGCTCGCTCCACAGGGCTTGCAGCGCGGCGCTGCGTTCGGCCAGTGCCGCATCCACCGCATCGCCCCAGGCCGCTGGTGCCGCGTTGTCCTGCCAGTCGCCGCGGCCGCGGCCGTGGTGGGCCACTGCCAGGTAGCCGAGCAGGGCCGAACGCAGCAACTGATGCAGCACTGCGTCGTCCCAGGCCAGCAGCGGCTGGCGGATGCCGCGCAGGCGGTTCACGCCGCGCGCGGCTCCGGCCGCGCCCAGCGCGCCGAGCACACCGCCGGCCAGCAGCCCGCCGCCCAGCGTGAGGCCGCCGCTGGCGATGTCGGCCTTCAGCCCGGCCAGCGCCCCGGCCACCGCGCCGCCCCACAGCGCGGCCTTGCCCTCGTTCACCGGCTCACGCCGGGCGAAGTGCCGCGCCAGGCTGTCGAGCACCGCGCCGGTGGCCTGGCCGTCCAGCCCGTGCAGGCGGATCAGCGCTTCGGTGTTGGCGCGGATGTCGGCATCCAGCCGCGCGGCCAGTGCGGCCATGGCCTGCGCCTGCGGGTCGGCGCCCGTGGCCGGCCAGCCCAGCGCAGCGCCCAGGCCCGACGCGAGGCGCCTGACCGGCGCCTGCCAGCCGGCCTCGGGCAGGGCTTCGCGGTCCAGCGCGGCGCGCGCCAGGCGCTGTGCCAGCAGGCCCATCGCCGCTTGCCAGGTGGCCTGCTGGCGGCTGCGCCAGGCATCGGCCAGGCGCTGCATCGCCGGCTGACGGTCGGCTGGCAAGGCGGCGGCCACGGCCTGCAGCAGCAGGCCCTCCTGCACCCAGCAGCGGGCAAAGGCGTCCAGCGGCAGCACCGCCTGCACCCGGGCGCAGCCGGGCTGGGCTTGCAGCGTGGCCAGGTGGGCCTGCCAGCGCTGCAGCTCTGCCGCCTCGCCGGCCGCCGTGCCGGGCGGGCCCAGCTGGTTCAGCAGTACCACCACCGGCTTGCCCAGCAGCCCCAGCACCTGCAGCTCGGGTGCCAGCCAGGCGCTGTCTTCGGGCGGCTCGGCCGCGTTGACGAGGTACAGCGCCACGTCGGCCTGGTCCAGCACATGGCGGATGGCGCGCTGGCTGGCCCAGAAGGGCCGGTCGCGCCAGCGGTCCCACACGGCGCTGAGCAGCCAGCCCAGCGGGTTGCCCGCCTGCGCCAGCCGCCGCGCCAGGCGCTGGCTGTCGCCGAAACCGGGGGTGTCCCACAGCAGCAGGCGGTCGCCGCTGGCGCTTTCCAGCAGCTGGTGCGGCTCGGCCGCTTCGGTGACATGGGCGGCGTCGCGCACCTCGCCCACGTCGCGGCCCAGCAGGGTGCGCGCCAGCGTGGTCTTGCCCACGTTGGTGTGCGAGACCAGGCTGATCGACAGCGTCAACGCCGGCGTGGACATCAGCCCGCCTGCGGCGGCACCGCCGCACTGGAGAGGTCGATGAACGCCGGCACCACCCCCTGTGCCTGCAGCAATGCCAGCCACGCATTGCGGCGCTGCGCCAGGCGCTGCGCCGCGTCGGCACCGGCCAGGCGCTGGCGGAAGCCGGATTCGTCGATGGCCACCCGCAGCCCGCCCTGCCCCAGCGCCTGGATCAGCAGCTGCAGCACCGCGCCGTGGCTTTCGCGCTCGGGCGTGGCGCCCAGCGCAAACAGCAGCACCAGCGTGGGCGCCAAGCCGCCAGTCGCCGTCGCAAGCTGCGCCTGCAGGGCCGGCAGCCAGCAGGACGGATCATCCTCGGCGCCCATGGCCAGGCCGGGCTGCACCGCACAACGCAGGGACTGCAGCAGCCCGGTTTCCAGCCCGGTTTGCAGCCCGGTCGCCAGCGCCGGCGCCAGCGCGGCCTCTCGTGCCGCGTCCAGGCTGAGGTTGTAGGGCAGCACCAGCACCAGCCGATCGGGGCCGGCAGCGGCCGCCTGGCTGCGCAGCAGCTGCTGCAGATCGGCATGCGGTGGCAGCGGCAGCGTGCGTGCCAACTGCCGCGCACGCCGCAATGCCAGCGCCGCCAGGCCTGCCCTGGGCAGCAGCACCAGCAGCATCAGCGTGATCGCCCAGCGGTGAATCCATGGCGCCGCACTTTCACCGCCGCCGGTGGCCAGCCGCAGGCCGGCGATGGCGCCGGCACCGGGCAGCGGCAGGCCGGCCAACGCCGATGCGGGCCCCAGCAACCACTGCAACAGGCCGTGCACCTGGGCGGGCTGCAGGAAGGTGCTGTCCCAGCCGGCCTGGTAGTCGAAGACCAGGCCGCGGGCATAGAGCCCCAGCACCGCACCGGCCGCCAGCGCCGCCGCAGCGCCGTGCAGCGCTGCCGTGCCGCGAGCGGCCTGCAGCGGCGCGCTGTGGGCCAGCCAGTCACGGCTGTAGGCCAGCAGCGCGGTGCGGGTGGCGGCGGCACCAGGCTCGGCGCCGTGCCAGCGCCGGGCCAGCCCGACCTGCAGCCGCGCCAGGGCCTGGCCCACCTGGCCCACCTTGCGCGCCAGCGCTCGCCATGGCGGCGCTGCGCGCCTCGCCTGCACCAGCAGCAGCGCGTAGACGGCGATGTTCCAGGCCAGCAGGCCCAGCAAGGGCAGGGCCAGCAGGTTGATGTGGGCGCCGTGGCCCAGGGATTCACCGAACAGGCCCAGCGCCAGCGCCAGGCCCAGCAACAGCAGCGCCGGCATGGCACCAGCAGGTGTGACGGCGGCGTGCAGCAGCGGCTGCAGCGCCTGCTGGCGTTCGCCCAGCCGGGCCAGGACCAGCCGGGCGCGCCGGGCCAGCCAGGCGGCCGGCGCACCGGCCTCGCCCAGCTGGCGGCGGGCCTCGGAACCGGCCCAGGCTGCGTCGTCGGGCGCCAGCACCCCGGCACGTTCCAGGGAACGCGCCAGCAGCACGGCACGGACATCGGCTTCGGTCATGGCATGGGTCGCCGCCCGGTGCCAGTGCGGCAGGGACAGCCGGCGCATTGTGCCGGCGCAGGCCTTGCCGGCCGTCGGGTCGGCTGGCCGACGGACCCGCCGCGAGATCGACCGGCAGACCGAACGCAAGACCGACGGCCAGACAGACGGCCAGACCGACCGCCGGATCCATTATCATTTATATTTTGCACAATTTAATTGTGCGCTATATTCGTTCCATGCCGCGCCAAGCTCCACCAGCCGACCCAGCCCCAGCCACCAGCGGTGGCTGGCTGGCGCTGGACCGGCAGCTCTGCTTTGCGCTCTATGCCGCGTCGCTGGCGATGACCAAGGTCTACAAGCCCTTGCTCAGCCCGCTTGGCCTCACCTACCCGCAGTACCTGGTGATGCTGGTGCTGTGGGAAGGCGACGGCATCACGGTTTCGCAGCTGGGCGCGCGCCTGACGCTCGATTCGGGCACCCTCACCCCGCTGCTCAAGCGCCTGGAGGCGCTGGCCCTGGTGCAGCGGCTGCGTGATGCGGCCGACGAGCGGCGCGTGCTGCTGCGCCTGACCACCGCCGGCCGCGCGCTGCGCGCCCAGGCGCTGGCGGTGCCCCAGGCCATCGCCTGCGCCACCGCCTGTGATCTGCAGCAGATCAGCCAGCTCTCGACCCAATTGCAGCAGTTGCGCCAGCAACTCACCACCCTGTCCCCACCGGCGGCCGCGTTGGCCTGACACGCCCGACGCGCCGCCACCACCACTGGCCCCTCCACGGGCCGCCCACCCTCCTCCACAAGGACTGCACCATGGCTCTCGACAAGGTTCTCTACACCGCCACCGCCACTGCCACCGGCGGCCGCACCGGCACCGCCAGCTCATCAGACGGCGCGCTCAAGTTGAATCTGTCCACCCCGCGTGAAATGGGCGGCGCCGGCGGTGCCGGCACCAACCCCGAGCAGATGTTCGCCGCCGGCTACAGCGCCTGCTTCATCGGCGCGATGAAGGCGGTGGGCGCCGGCATGAAGATCAAGGTGCCCGACGACGTCAGCATCACCAGCACCGTCGGCATCGGCCCGATCCCCGGCGGCTTCGGCATCCAGGTGGCGATGGCGATCACCCTGCCGGGCTTCGAGCGCGAAGCGGCCGAGCAACTGGTGGCGGCCGCGCACAAGGTGTGCCCTTACAGCAACGCCACGCGCGGCAACATCGACGTGACGCTGACGGTGGTGTGACGGCGGCATGACGCTTTGTCCATCCCCGGACCGGGGGTGGATGGGTCACGGAACTGTCATCTCGACTGCATAGGCTCAGCGGTTGATCTGGCGCCACACCGGCGCCGGCAACCAGCAGCCTCTGCAGCCCACCATGACAAGACACCCCCTCTCCCTGGCCGTCGGCCTGGCCCTGGCCGGCCTGACCACTGTGGCGACTGCCGCGTCACCGCTGGATGGCGTCGACAAGGCCTGGACGTACAAGCACGCAGCAAGCGGCAGCTTCTTTTCGGAGATCGTCAGCTTCGACAGCCTGAGCAAGACGCTGTGGGTGTCGGGTGTCACCGGTGTGGATGTGCTGGATGCCAAGACCGGCGCCTTCAAGCAGCGTATCGACATCACGCCATACGGCGCGAGCAACAGCGTCAGCATCCACAACGGCATCGCAGCCGTGGCGGTGGAAAACACCAACAACCGCGCCTTGCCCGGCAAGGTGCTGCTGTTCGACACCATCACCCGCGCATTGGCAGACGGCAAGAACATCATCGAAGTGGGTTCCCTGCCCGACATGCTGGCCTTCAGCGCCGACGGCAGCAGGCTGCTGGTGGCCAACGAAGGCACGCCCAACTGGGTGAATGGCGGCATCAATGACTACGGCACGCGCATCGGCAACACCGTGCCGCGTGTCTATGGCTATGCGTCCCCCGAAGTACAGGCAGCCAAGGACCCGGTCGGCAGCGTCAGCATCATCGACATGGCAACGCGCACCGTCTCGGCCACCGCCACCCTGGCCGGCGTGGCCACCAGCGGCACCCACATCCGCACCAGCACCGGCATGGACTTCGAGCCCGAGTACCTGGCCATCAACAAGGCCGGCACCCGTGCTTATGTGTCGCTGCAGGAGGCCAACGCAATGGGCGTGCTGGACATCGAGGCCGGCAGCTTCGTTTCGGTGATCGGCCTGGGCGCGAAGAACTTCAAGGATTCGGGTAACCGCATCGACCCGCTGAACAACGGCATCAGCAAGCTGGAGTTGGTGGATGTGAAGGGCTTGTACATGCCAGATGGCGTGGCGCTCTATGAAACCCAGGGCAAGACCTATGTGCTGATGGCCAATGAGGGCGACTTCCGCGAGGACGACGCCGACCGCTCTGCGGCCGGCGGCCTCGGCGCGCTGACGCCACTGAACAACTTGCGCGTGCTCAACACCGAGTCGTCGGCCGGAACCCTGTTTGCCACCGGTGGACGCTCGTTCTCGATCCGCGACACCGACGGCAGCATCGTCTATGACAGCGGCGAGATCCTGGACCGCGAGGCCATGGCAATGGGCATCTACAACGACAGCCGCAGCCGCGACAAGGGCGTCGAGCCCGAGGGCATCGAGGTCATGCAGATCGGCGGCCGCAGCTTCGCCTTCGTCGGCCTGGAACGGACCGCTTACAACAACGACGCCGACAAGCCAGCCAACTACGTGGCCGCAATCGCGATCTTCGACATCACCGATCCGGCCAACAGCAGCTTCGTGCGCATGCTCAAGACCGACGGCGACATGGCCCCCGAGGGCCTGAAGGGCTACGCGATGGATGGCTTCAACTACCTCGCTTACAGCAGCGAGGTGTCGAACACGACCACGGTGTACCAGCTGGCCCCGGTGCCCGAGCCCGCCACCTACGCCCTGATGCTGGCCGGCCTGGCCGGCGTGCTGGCGCTCAGTCGCCGCCGCGCCGGGCGCTGAGCAGCGCCAGCTGCAGCGCCAGCCGGGCCTGCCAGGGCGACATGCCCGCAGCGGGCCCGGCCGCAGCACCCGGCGCTGTGACCACCACCCCGCCGGCACAGCGGGTGCAGCACCACACCGGGATGCCGGCCGCCGTGGCCGCATCCAGCGCCGGCGCCAACGCCCGGTGCACCGAGCCGTTGCCGGTGCCGGCCACCACCAGGCCCCGCACGCCGGCAGCCACCAGCGCCCGCACGCCATCCGGCCGGGCGTCGGCATGGCTGGTGACGATCTCGACCCAGGGCCAGGCCGAGCCGTCTTCTGGCAACAGTGCCAGGCCCAGCGGCACACCATCCGGCCAGGCCTGGAAGCGGCGCAACACACCCTCTTCCACCACCCCCAGCGGCCCGGCATCGCCCGAGCTGAAAGCATCCAGCCGGTAGGGGTGCACCTTGCGCACCGCGCCGGCAGCATGCACCCGGCCGGCCAGCACCGCCACCACGCCACGCGCGCCGGCGGTGCGCGCCACCGCCACCGCATCCAGCAGGTTCTGCGGGCCGTCGGCGGCCAGTGCGGTGGCCGGGCGCATCGCCGCCACCAGCACCACCGGCTTGGCCGGCGCCAGCAGCTGCTGCAGCAGCCAGGCGGTCTCCTCCAGCGTGTCGGTGCCGTGGGTGATGACGATGCCCCGCACCGCCGGCCGGGCCAGGTGCCGCGCCACCGCCCGGGCCAATGCCAGCCAGGTGGCGGTGTCCATGTCCTTGCTGTCGAGCTGGGCCACCTGCTCGGCGTCGACCGCCGTGCCCGACAGCGCCGGCACCGCCGCCAGCAGATCGGCCACGCTGCGCTGCGCGGCGGTGTAGCCGACGTTGTCGCCAGCCAGCGCAGAAGCGCCGGCGATGGTGCCGCCAGTGCCCAGGATGACCACGCTGCCAGGGGATTCGTCGATCGTGCTTGTCATACAGGCCTGACATGGATGAAAATACAGTGACTGGATAAAAACGCAGGCACCCACCATGGACCGCACCGAAGACAGCCCCAAGCTCACCGCCCGCCAGCAGCAGATTCTGGACCTGGTGCAAAGCGCGATCGAGCGCACCGGCGCCCCGCCCACCCGGGCCGAGATCGCTGCCGAGCTGGGCTTCAAATCGGCCAACGCCGCCGAAGAGCACCTGCAGGCGCTGGCCCGCAAGGGCGTCATCGAGCTGGTGGGCAGCACCTCGCGCGGCATCCGGCTGCGCTCGGACGCCCTGCGCGCGCTCAACGCATCGCGCAACAAGCAGTTCTCATTGCCGCTGCCGGGGCTGATGCAGCTCAACCTGCCGCTGGTGGGCCGGGTGGCTGCGGGCAGCCCCATCCTGGCGCAGGAGCATGTCGACAAGACCTACGGCGTGGAGGCCACGCTGTTCGCCCGCCAGCCCGATTACCTGCTGCGCGTGCGCGGCATGAGCATGCGCGACGCCGGCATCCTCGACGGCGACCTGCTCGCCGTGCAGAAGGCCAGCGACGCGCGCAACGGCCAGATCGTGGTGGCCCGCCTGGGCGACGATGTCACCGTCAAGCGCCTGCACCGCACCCGGCACGGCATTGAACTGCTGCCCGAGAACCCCGACTTCCAGCCCATCGTGGTGGGCCCCGGTGATGCGTTCGAACTCGAAGGCATCGCCGTGGGCCTGATCCGCAACCACATGATGATGTAGCCCGCTGGCGCTGCAGCCTGTCCATGTTGCGCGTGAAGTCCCCCAAGGCCGCGTCGGCCATGGACTGCCAACGGCTGGAGCAGCTGCCCAACATCGGCCCGGCGATGGCGGCCGACCTGCGGACACTGGGCATCGCCCACCCCCGTGAGCTGGCCAGCCGCGACGCCTTCGTGCTGTACCAGGCGCTGTGCGCCCACAGCGGCAAGCGGCAAGACCCTTGCGTGCTCGACACCTTCATGGCCGCCACCGACTTCATGCGCGGTGCCGCACCGGCGCCCTGGTGGGCCTACACCGCCCAGCGCAAGCGGGTATACGGCGCGGTCTGAGAGCCTGAGAGCGCCCCCAAACCTGCCGCTGCGCGTCAGGCCCCCCGAGGGGGAATGAGAAAACCTGGGAACGGCCCGGCGTTTTCACATGTTCGCCCCCAAACCTGCCGCTGCGCGTCAGGCTCCCAGAG
>JBBRVT010000095.1:0-11732 GCA_038246615.1 Burkholderiales bacterium | reverse complement strand
CGGGCCCGGCTGCACCCTGGTGGTGAGCGAGCCGCGCAACCCCTGCTTCAAGTTCAATGCGGTGATGGGCTTTGCGCAGGCCAGCAGCCTGATGAACCAGAGCGGCTACTGCGGCGCCTACCTGGCGGTGCTGCACCCGGGGCAGCTGCAGGCCGGCGAGACCTTCACCGTGGTGCCGGGCCCGCGCGAGGTGAACCTGCGCGAACTGTTCCTGTCGCGCCAGCAGCGCGGGCGCAGAACCTTCACCTGACAGTCGGTCGCTCCATCCATCTGGCTGCAAGTTGAACGGCCAACGACTGCCGTTCATGCATTGGCGGCGTTCGATCAACGACTGGCGAAGCAGGCAAAGGCTGATGAGCAAACGCCGGGCCGCTCCCAAGTTTTCCTCATTCCCCCTCGGGGGGCCTGACGCGCAGCGGCAGGTCTGGGGGCGCTCTCAGGCTGGCGCCGCCGACCCCGACGCCGAGTTGCTCACACGATGGGCCCGGCGCGGGCGATGCCGCGCTCGAGTCCACTCGCCGCGACCGTCTCCGAACCATGAACTGGTGGCACGCCACACGCGAGGTGCTGCGCCACGAATGGCTGCTACTGGTGCGCTACTCCAAGCTGGCCGCCGCTACCGCGTGCGCGACCTCAACCTGGGTAAGCTGGTGGTGGACGCGATCGAGCGCCACGGCCAGTTCGCGTAACGCCGTTACAGCGACCCGCAGCAGGCGCGCAGCGACCCGCAGCAGGCGCGCAGCGACGTGCGCCAGGCGCGGCTGGCCCTTCTCATCGAGATCCCGGTCGAATTCAGCCCGTCAGGCCGTGCCGGGTGAACGCGCCGGCGCGGCCAAGCTGACGATCTACACCAGCGAGGGCAACAACTACAGCAGTGCAGGCTTCGCACGCCGCTTTGCCCCCGAAGTGGCGCAGCGTGTCAACGTCATGCTCGGCGAGGCGCGTCGGGAACTGGTGCTCAGCAGCGCGGCCGGCTCGCAACGCAACCTGGAAACGCTGCACTCCGCACTGGCCGACCTGCACCACGGCGCCACCGAGCTCAACAGCGGCCTGAACAAGGCGCGCCACGGCAGCAGCCAGCTCGCGGGTGGCAACAATGCAGCGGCGGAGGCAGCGCAACGCCTGCGCGCCGGTGCTGCGCATCTGGCAGACAGCGCACCGGCGCTGGCCGGCGGTTTGCGGCAGGTGGCCCCGCTGCTGCGCGGCCTGGACGCCCGCCGGCCCAGCGACGCCGACCTGGCACTGCTGCGCCAGGGCGCGCGCCAGGCCACCGAGGGCCAGCGCGAGTTGGGCAACGGCCTGTCGGCCCTGACCCAGGGCAGCCGCCAGCTCGACGAAGGCCTGGTCCGGTTCAAGGCTGCGCTCGACGACGTGCCGCTGTTCGGCAGCCGGCTGATCGAAGGCATGGCGCCTCTGGAAGACGGCAACAGCCAGCTGACGGCCGGGCTACACAGCGCGCGCGAAAACAGCCTCAAGCTGCTGGCCGGCATGCAGCGCATCGACGAGGCGGTGGTCAACCTCACCGACGCGACCCAGCGTGCCGGCAACGCCATGGCGCAGCTGGCGGCGCGCTTGCCTGAAGAACCTCGCCTGGACAGCTTTGTCGAAGGCGCGCGCGAACTCTCGCGCGGCAGCGACACCCTGCTCGTCGCCCTGCGCCAGTTGGCTTCCGGCGGCGACACCTGGCAGTCGGGCACGGGCCGGCTGGCCGACGGTGCCGCCCGCCTGGAAACCGGGTTGGAGCTGTTGCGGCGCAGCCTGCCGCTGGCGGTCGACACCCCGGCCGGCAGTGCGCAGGGCCTGGCGCTGAGCGTCGAGCCGATCATCGAGGTGGTGGCACCGGTGCCCAACAACGGCATCGCGTTGACACCCAACTTCGTGCCGCTGGCACTCTGGGTGGGCGCGGTGATGGCCGCATTCCTGGTGCACCTGCAGCGCATTGCCGAACCGCTGGCCGCGCTGCCGCGCAGCGCGCAGGTAGCGGGCAAGCTGGCGCTGCCGCTTCTGGCGGTGGTGCTGCAGGCACTGCTGATGCTGTTGATGCTGGTGGCAGTGCTGCATGTGCCGCTGCCCATCGAGCTGAGCGACGACGCCTTCCAGGCCCTGCATCCTTATCTGCCGCTGACCTGGGTCGTCAACGCCTTTCGGGCCAGCCTGTTCGGCGCGTTCGACGGTGCCTTCTGGCCGGCACTGGGCCATGTCGCGGCCTTTGGTGCCGGGGCCCTGCTGCTGGGAACGCTGGTGGGGCGCTGGCGGGCCGTGCCAATCTCAGAGTGGAAGCCGCCGCTGGACATCGAGTAGCGCGCACGCTCAGGCCGTCGCGGTGCTCAGCGCAGGGTAGTCGGTGTAGCCGGCCGCGCCACCACCGTACAGCGTGGCCTGCACCAGCGGCTGCAACGGCGCGTCGGCACGCAGGCGCGCACCCAGGTCGGGGTTGCTGATGAAGGGCTTGCCGAAGGCGACCAGGTCGGCGGTGCCGGTGACCACCGCGTCGAGTGCCATCTGCCGGCTGTAGCCGTTGTTCACCATCCACGGGCCGTCGTACAGCGCGCGCAGCGCGGCATAGTCGAACCGCGCCACGCCCTTGGCGCTGAGGTCACGCGCGCCACCGGTCTGGCCCTCGATCACATGGATGAAGGCCAGGCCCAGCGGCGCCAGCGCGCCCACCACGTACCCGTACAGCGCCTGGGCGTCGCTGTCCTGGCCGGCGTCGTTGACCGGCGTGATCGGCGACAACCGGATACCGGTGCGCCCGCCGCCGATCTCGCCCGCGATGGCCTGCATCACCTCCAGCATCAGCCGGGCGCGGTTGGCGATGCTGCCGCCGTAGGCATCGGCGCGGTCGTTGATGCTGTCGCGCAGGAACTGCTCCAGCAGGTAGCCGTTGGCGCCATGCACTTCCACACCGTCGAAACCGGCGTCGATGGCATTGCGGGCCGCGTGGCGGTAGTCATCGACCAGGCCGGGGATTTCATCCAACCGCAGCATGCGCGGCGCCGAGCAATCGACGAAGCCGGCGCTGGTGAAGGTCTTGCCCTGTGCCGCGCGCGTGGTCGACGACACCGGCGCCACCCCGCCCGGCAGCAGGCTGGTGTGCGAGATGCGGCCCACGTGCCACAGCTGCACGACGATCTTGCCGCCCTCGGCATGCACCGCGTCGGTGATGGCGCGCCAGCCGGCCACCTGCTCGGCGCTGTGGATGCCCGGGGTGTCGAGGTAGCCCTGGCCCATCGGGCAGACCTGGGTGGCCTCGGTGATGACCAGGCCGGCGCCGGTGGCCGGGTTGGCGCGCTGGCGGTAATAGTCGCGCATCAACGCATTGGGCAGCTGCTGCGGCGCGCGGTTGCGCGTCAGCGGCGCCATCACGATGCGGTTGGCCAGGGCGATGCTGCCGAGCTGGATGGGGTCGAAGAGGGTCGTCATGGCGCGCAGGGTAACTGTGGCGCACCGGCCTGTCTGTCGCCTGCACCTCGGTCACCAGCAGCGGCGCGGCGAGGCTGCCGCGACAATCCGTTGCCATGCACGCCACGCCACCGACCGCACCCGCCGCGACCGCCGGCCCGCTGGCCGGGCTGCGGGTGCTGGAGCTGGGCCAGCTGATCGCCGGCCCGTTTGCCGGCAAGACACTGGGCGACTTCGGCGCCGAGGTGGTCAAGGTGGAGCCGCCGGGCGAGGGCGACCCGCTGCGCAAGTGGCGCCTGCTGCACCAGGGCACCAGCGTGTGGTGGCAGGTGCAGAGCCGCAACAAGCGCAGCGTGGTGCTGGACCTGCGCACGCCGGAAGGGCGCGCCGACGTGGCCGCGCTGGCAGCCGAGTGCGACGTGCTGATCGAGAACTTCAAGCCCGGCACGCTGGAGAAGTGGGGCCTGGGCTACGACACCCTGGCAGCCGCCAACCCCGGGCTGGTGATGCTGCGCATCAGCGGCTATGGCCAGACCGGCCCCTACCGCGACCTGCCCGGCTTCGCCGTGGTGGCCGAGGCGATGGGCGGCCTGCGCCACCTGATGGGCGAGCCCGGCCGCGCGCCGGTGCGCGCCGGCGTCAGCCTGGGCGACACCCTGGCCGCACTGCATGGCGTGATCGGCGTGCTGCTGGCGTTGCAGGCGCGGCAGCACTCGGTCAGCGCCGACGCGCCCAAGGGCCGCGGCCAGATGGTGGACGTGGCGCTCTACGAATCCGTCTTCAACTGCATGGAAAGCCTGCTGCCCGAGTACAGCGCCTTCGGCACCGTGCGCCAACCGGCCGGGTCGGCCCTGCCCGGCATCGCCCCGAGCAACGCCTACCGCTGCGCCGACGGCCAGGTGGTGATCGGTGGCAATGGCGACAGCATCTTCAAGCGGCTGATGGCCGCCATCGGCCGCGACGACCTGGGCGCTGACCCCGGCCTGGCCGACAACGGGCTGCGCGCCGCCCGCGCCGACGAGCTGGACGCGGCCATCACCGCCTGGACGGTGCAGCGCACGGTGGCCGGGGTGGTGGCGCTGCTGCAGGCCGCCAGCGTGCCGGCCGGCCGCATCTACACCGTGGCCGACATCGCCAGCGACCCGCATTTCCTGGCGCGCGGCATGATCGAACACGCCACCACGCCCGACGGCCTGGCGCTGGCGGTGCCGGGCATCGTGCCCAAGCTCAGCGCCACGCCCGGCACCATCCGCAGCCCGGCGCCCACGCTGGGCCAGCACACCGACGAGGTGCTGGGCGCGCTGCGGGCGCGGCAGCACGACGCGGCACCGCCACCGGCGGATGCGCCGTCCCGATGAGTCTTGGCGGCTACCTGGCCGGCCTGCAGGCCGGCTTCGACGCCCTGGCGCTGCGCCCGCCCGTGGCCGCACCGGACGAGCAGGCGCGGCTGCGGGCCCAGGCCCGGGCGGTGCACGCGATCAGCGCCTGGTGCCTGCAGGGGGCCGTGCCGCGGCTGCGCCAGCGCATGCTGGTGGGCGCGCTGCGCGGCGCGCCCGGCGCCGATGCAGCAGCGCTGGCCAACTGGGCCGATGCCTTTGCGCGGCACATCGACGGTGGCATGCGCCTGGACGCGATGTCCACCCGGGCGCAGGGCCTGGCCTGGCGGCTGCAGGCCAAGCTGAACGACGCCCGGGTGTGGCGCGCCCGCCACCGCGACGACCCGTGGGACGCCGGTTGGGCGCAGAGCACCCCGGCATCATTGCGCCGGCTGCAAAGCGGCTGGATGCCACGCCGCGCCACCCTGGTACTGGCCGACGCCGCCGACCATGCAGCGCTGCGCCTGGCGCTGACCGCGCTGTGGCAGCGGCACGCCGACTTCCGCCACCCGGTGCGCTGGCTGTGGGTGGGCAGCGGTGCCGACCTGCCGGCGGTGGCCGGGCAGCTGGTGGGGCGGTTCAGCCTGGCGTCGGTGTCTGGTCCGGGCTGATCTGCAGGCCAGCAGGCTCAACCGGCCGCCACCACCCGCCACACCACGTCACCCACATCGTCGGCCACCAGCAACCCACCGCCGGGTGCCAGCACCACCCCCACCGGCCGGCCGTAAGAGACCGATTCGTCGGGCGCCAGGAAACCGCCCAGGATGTCGCGCGGCGGCCCGGCCGGCCGGCCGTCGGCGAACGGCACGAACACCACCTTGTAGCCGCTGAGGATGCTGCGGTTCCACGAGCCATGCTGGCCGATGGCCATGCCCGCCGGCCAGCCGGGGAAGGTGCCCGCCGGCATCCAGCACAGGCCCAGCGACGCGGTGTGCCCGCCCAGCGCGTAGTCGGGCGTGATGGCGCGGACCACCTCCGCCGCGTCCTGCGGCACGCGGTCGTCCACCGTCTGGCCCCAGTAGCTGTAGGGCCAGCCGTAGAAGCCGCCATCGCGCACGCTGGTGAGGTAGTCGGGCGGGGTCTCGTCGCCCAGGCCGTCGCGCTCGTTGACCACCGTCCACAGCGCGCCGGTGTCGGGCTCCCAGGCCAGGCCCACTGCATTGCGCAGGCCGCTGGCAAAGACGCGGGTGGCGCCGCTGGCCAGGTCAAGCTCGTAGATGCAGGCGCGGCCCTGCTCCACCTCGGCACCGAAGTCGCCGATGTTGCTGAGCGAACCCACGCCGGCATACAACCGGCTGCCGTCGGGGCTGGCCAGCAGGCTGCGGGTCCAGTGGCCACCGGGCTTGAATTCACACAGCTGGCGGCCGGGCGCGGTGATGCAGGTGCTGCCCGGCGTGTAAGGGAACACCACCACGCCGTCGGTGTTGCCGACGTAGAACCGGCCATCCACCAGCGCCATGCCGAAGGGCTGGCGCAGGCCTTCGAGCAGCGGGGTCTGCAGCTCGGCCACGCCGTCGTCGTCGGCGTCGCGCAGCAGGGTGATGCGGTTGGGGCTGGGGCCCACGGCGGCGGCACGGCGCATCGTGGCCACCATCGCGTGACCGAACAGCGTCTTCACCGGGCCGGGCTCGAACAAGGCCTCGGCCACCGTCACGTCGCCGTTGGGCAGCACATGCAGCCAGCGCGGGTGCTTCAGCCCGCTGGCGAAGGCGTTGACACGCAGGCCGGGTGCGGCGCTGGGCAACTGCCCGGCGGCCCAGCCCTGGGCGGTGGGCATCTTCAACGTGGGCAGGCTGCCCTGCGGCCGTGCTGCGGGGATGGTGGGCGCATTGCCCACCGCCTGGGCGGGCACCGGGCCTTGCAGGCGGCGCCACAGGATGGCGGCGTTGCCCACCTTGGCGACCAGGCTGGCCAGCAGGCTGTCATTCGGCATGGTGCGGGGTTCCGGGGTTGGGTGGCGTCGCCACGGTCGGCCGCATTGTCGGGGGCTGCGCCAGCAGGTGGCGCTGCTGCTGCAGGCACCGCCGCCGCGCTTGCGCAACCTGCCGAGCGGGCGGGACCTGCCGAACGTGCCGAACGTGGCTTAAGGCACGCCCTGCAGCGCCCAACCCCCACCGGCAGGGGGATCTGCCCGCAGCGTTCAAACGTACAGTTTGAAACGTTTTCAGCAGAGATCCACCCGCCAAGATGAACCTCTCCCGCGCCGCCTGGCTGCGCCTGCTGCCGTTTGCCGCCTTCATGGGCCTGCTGGCCCTGCGCGGCATGGCCCCCACCGACGGCAGCTGGGGCTTCGACACGCGCTGGCTGTACGCCGCCAACCTGCTGGTGGTGGGCGGCATGCTGGCGCTGTGGTGGCGCGACTACGGCGAGCTGGCGCGCCAGAACTGGCCCGCCCTGCGCGAGGCGCTGCTGGCCGTGGGCGTGGGCCTGGGCGTGTTCGTGCTGTGGATCCACCTGGACGCGCCTTGGATGCAGATCGGCGAGCCCACCGCTGCCTTCGTGCCGGTCGATGGCCAAGGGCAATTGATGTGGCCGCTGATCGTGGTGCGCTGGCTGGGCGCCGCGCTGCTGGTGCCGGTGATGGAAGAGCTGTTCTGGCGCTCGTTCCTGATGCGCTGGGTGCAGAACCCGGTGTTCGAGGGGGTGGACCCGCGGCGCACCGGCTTGAAGGCGGTGCTGCTGTCGACCTTCGTCTTCATGCTGGCGCACCCGCTGTGGCTGGCCGCCATCGTGGCCGGCCTGGCTTACGCACTGCTGTACCGCGCCACCGGCCGGCTGTGGACGGCGGTAATCGCCCATGCGGTGACCAACGGCGCGCTGGGCATCTGGGTGGTGGCCTCGGGGCAGTGGCAGTTCTGGTGAGCGCAGGGTCGTGCGCGGCCTTTCTGCCGGGCCGCCGAGCGACCGGCATCAGGTTCCGCGCCAGCGCGCCCATTGCCGCCTGGCGCGCAGACGCAGCAGGTGGCCGGCGCGCCAGGCCCACGAGGCCCGCAGCTGCGCCAGCAGCGCGCCCTTCCAGGCCGCCCAGCGGCGATAGGCGCGGGCGAACCGCGGCAGCCGCATCAGCGCCGGGCGGGTCAGCGCGAACAGCCGCGCCACCACCGCAGTGCCCACCAGCTTGGCCAGCACGATCACCGCCAGGCCCAGCACCTGCTGGCCCTGCGCGATCAGCCCCAGCGCCAGCAGCTTGACGGGCAGCAGCAACAGCGCCGGCACCATGAACAGCACCAGCGCCGGCCCGGGCGGCAGGCGGGCGATCAGCGCCTCCAGCTGGCGCAGCAGCGGCAGCCGGCCCAGCTGCGCCAGCAGCCTCTGCAGCGGCTCCCAGCCCCATTCCTCGAACAGGATCAGAAGCGCCACCACAGCGCCGGCCAGGCGGCGCAGCCAGCGGGCGGCAGCGTGCAGCAGCGGCCCGGCCATGGCGCGTGCCGGCGCCGGCGTCCGTCAGGCCGGCGCTGCGGCCGGCATCGCCGCCCAGGCGGCTTGCAGCTGCTGCAGCCACTGCGCCAGTGCCTCGCCTTGCAGGTAGCCGCGGGCGGCGCCGTCGGCCGGGCTGCGCGGGGCGTCCAGCCGGCCGGCCAGGGTGTCGAACAGGCCGCATTCGATGCTGTCGGCGGCCACCAGGTAGACCCATTGCTGCCCGGCCGGCGCCTCGCCGCGCGGGCCGCCGGGGTGGCGGCGCGGGCGCCAGGGCACGCCCACCTGCAGCACCACGTCGACACCGGCGGGCAGCGGCTCGCCAGGGGCCAGCAGCTGCACCGGGTGCTTGCCCTCGGCGGCACCGGCCCCACCAGCGCCACCGGCCAGCGCGGCCAGGCGCTGCGCCAGCTGGGCCTGGTCGGCCGCCGCCGGGCATAGCACCGCCACGCGCGGGCCGCCGGTGCCAGCCCAGTCGGCCAGCTGGCCGGCCAGGGCCTGCAGGGTGGATTCAGCCAGCGCGCTGGCTGGGTCGGCCGGGTCGGCGCGGTGGCAGGCCTGCTGCATCGCCCGCAGGGCCTGGGCCAGGCGCCACTGGTCGCTGTCGCTGCACCAGCCGCTGGCCTGCCAGCCGGCCAACCCGCGCTGCAGCACAGCGGCATGCTGGTCATGCACCTGGCGCTGGCCAGGCGCCAGCGGCAGTAGGCGCTCGCTGTGCACCACCGGCGGCAGCTGCGAGGCCACGTCGGCGCGCAGGCGCTGCAGCATCAGGCGCGACAGCGCGGCGGTGAGGCGATCGATGTCGGCCTCGTCCAGCGCGCGGCCAGACGCGCTGGCCGCATGCAGCTCGCGCAGTGCGGCCAGCGGGCCCAGGCGGGCGGTGTCGAGCCAGGCCACCAGGGTGTCCATCAGTTCGGGCAGGTCGGCCAGCGGCGCGCCGCACAGCACCAGCGCATGCGGCGCCTGCAGCGCAGCCCAGTCGGCCGCGTGCAGCGCCAGCTGCTGCGGCTCGTCAACGATGACCAGGTCGGGCGCCCAGTGCGCCAGATGCGCGGCGTCGCTCTGCAGCGCCTCGGGCGAGACGATGCGCACGCCGGCGGCGGCCGACCACTGCGCCTGGCGCTGGTGGTGGCCACCGTCGACCCGCTGAACGGCATCAGCCGACAGCCCGGCAAAGCGTTGCCAGGCGCGTTGCCAGGCCAGCCGCTGCTCGGGCGCGCACAGCACCAGCACCCGCTGCACGCCGAAATGGCAGCGCCACAGCTGCGCCGCAGCGATGGCCTGCACGCCCTTGCCCAGGCCACGCTCGTCGGCCAGCAGCGCGCGGCCGGCCACCACGGCGTACAGCGCGCCTTCGGCCTGGAACAGCGGCAGTGGCACGCGCAGCAGCTGCTGCAGCGCGGTACTGGCCGGGCCGTCGGCATAGGTTGCCTCCAGCGCCGACAGGCGGTGGCGGGCGTCGCGGTGCGCGGCCAGCAGGGCCCAGACTGCATCGTCCACCAACAACGTGTGCCCGGCTTCCTGCGCCAGGCGCAGCAGCAGCGGCAGCGCCGCGTCGTCCTCGGGCGGCAGATGGCCCTGGGCGTCGCAGCGGCGCTGCGCGGCCTGGCGCAGCGCCGCCGGGCAGGCATGGCCGGGCAGCCAGACGATGCCGGCCTGGTCACCCGGCGCGCACACCAGCTGGCTGTGGGCCGCGCCGCTGGGCGGCGGCGCAGGCTCGGCGGCGGTTTCGACGATCTCGGGTTCGGGTGCGGGTGCGGGTGCGCGTGCCTTCACAGCCACTGCGGCGGGTAACCGTTCGGCCGGCGCGTCCACCGCTGCATCCACGGGCGCACCGGTCGGTGCCGACAGCACCGCCAGCACCGCCTGGGTGGTGGCTTCGAGCTGCGGATCGGCTCGCGGCGCAGGCTTGCGCCGGCCGCGTCTGGCAGCAGGCGCGGCCACGGCTGCGGCCACGGCCACGGGCGCGGCCGCAGGTTCGGGCGTGGTTGCCGCGACCGGGGTCGGATCTGGGGCCGGCGTGGCCGCAGCGGCCGGCTTCGGGCGCGACTTCTTCGCCACGGCCTTGCGGGCGACGGCCTGCTTCACAGCCGGCTGGCCGGCCTGTTTCATGGCTGGCTTGCGGGCTGTCCTGGCGGCAGCTTGGCGCACCGGGGCCGGTAGGGTGGCGGCGGTGCTTGCCGACGGTGACGCCGGGGCCGCAGCCGGGGCCACGTCGGGCGCGGCAGCGGTATCGGCAGTCTGCGCCGGCGTCTTGCGCCGTGATCGGGTGGATGTCGCCATGGGGCGGAGGGTGTCCGTTGGGAAGCGCGGACCGCTGGGCAGACCGGCGCGTGGTGGGTGGGCGGGTGGGTGGGTGGGTTGCAGCGCCGGCTAGACGCCGCAGGCCCGGTCGGTGTGGAACTGCGCGCGCCAGACACCGAAGCGGCCGGCCTGCAGCGCGTCGCGCATCTCGCGCATCAGTTGCAGATAGAAATGCAGGTTGTGGATGCTGGCGAGCATCGGCCCCAGCATCTCGCCGCAACGGTCCAGGTGGTGCAGATAGGCCCGGCTCGCACCGCCGTTGCCACCAGGGCCAGCGGCGCCACCAGGGCCAGCTGCGTCACCTGCGCCACCTGCGCCGTCCATGCCGTTGCAGGCCTGGCAGCTGCAGCTGGCGTCGATGGGCCGTTCATCGGTCTTGTAGCGGGCATTGCGGATGCGCAGGTCGCCGAAGCGGGTGAACAGGTGGCCGTTGCGTGCATTGCGGGTGGGCATCACGCAGTCGAACATGTCCACGCCGCAGGCCACGCCCTCGACCAGGTCTTCGGGCGTGCCCACGCCCATCAGGTAGCGCGGCTTGTGCGCCGGCAGCCGGTGCGGGGTGTGCGCCATGATGCGCAGCATCTCGTCCTTCGGCTCGCCCACGCTGACGCCGCCGATGGCATAGCCAGGAAAGTCCATCGCCACCAGCGCGTCCAGGCTCTCTTGCCGCAGGTGCTCGAACATGCCGCCCTGCACGATGCCGAACAGCGCGTTGCGGTTCTCCAGGCGCTTGAACTCGTCCTGGCAGCGTTGCGCCCAGCGCAGGCTGAGTTCCATCGACCGGCGCGCCTCGGCTTCGGTGGTCAGGTGGCCGGCGGTCTGGTAGGGCGTGCACTCGTCGAACTGCATCGCGATGTCGCTGTCCAGCACGGTCTGCACCTGCATGCTGACCTCGGGCGTGAGGAACAGCTTGTCGCCGTTCACTGGCGAGGCAAAGCGCACTCCTTCTTCACTGATCTTGCGGCCGCTGCCGTCGGCGCCGCCCAGGCTCCACACCTGGAAGCCGCCGGAATCGGTGAGCATGGGCTTGGTCCAGCCCTCGAAACCGTGCAGGCCCTTGAACAGCTGGATCACCTCCAGCCCCGGCCGCAGCCACAGGTGGAAGGTGTTGCCCAGGATGATCTGCGCGCCCATGGCGTGCAGTGATTGCGGCAGCACGCCCTTGACGGTGCCGTAAGTGCCCACCGGCATGAAGATCGGCGTCTCGACCACGCCGTGGTTCAGCGTGAGGCG
>JBBRVT010000094.1:0-11767 GCA_038246615.1 Burkholderiales bacterium | reverse complement strand
GCCTGGCTGCGTGGGGCGTCCGGCAACCGCCGAGGGGTCAGATCACCGAACAGGCTGGTCAGCATCACGTTCTCCTGAAGTGCAGCGCCAACTCTAGGGGCGGCTTGTCAAGCCCGGGTTTCGTGATGTTTTGCCGCGCAAACCGGCTGCCCTGTGGGCGCGGCTGCGGCGGGCCGACATCCGCTTACACACCTGCGACCGGTCGCGCGGCCGGGCGCGCCGTTTTCTCCGGCGCTTGCCCCGGCTACTGGTGCTGGTTTCTGCCCCGGCCGCTTGTCCGGGCCGCATGTCCCGGCTGCATGTCCCGGCCGCAAGTCCCGGCCGCAAGTCCCGGCCGCTTGTCCCGGCTGCGCCAGGCCGGGCTGTCGCGCGACCCTACCATCGCCTGCATGTCAGCCGCCATCCTCTCAGCCCGTCCCGCCCCGCCATGGCGGCAGGACGCCAGCATGATCGGCCTGGTGGGCCTGGCGCATGCTGTCAGCCACTTCAGCCAGTTGTTGCTGGCGCCGCTGTTCCCCTGGCTCAAGGCCGAGTTCCAGGTCAGCTACACCGAGCTGGGCCTGTTGCTGACGATCTTCTTCGTCGTCTCCAGCGCGGTGCAGACGGCCTCGGGCTTCGTGGTCGACCGCTTCGGCCCGCGCCCGGTGCTGCTGGGCGGGCTGGCCTTGCTGGGGCTGGCCGCGCTGGGCTATGCCGCTTCCACCAGCTACGCCATGCTGGCCGCCAGCGCGGTGCTGGCCGGCCTGGGCAACGGCGTGTTCCACCCGGCCGACTACACCCTGCTCAACCGCAACGTGCACGCCAGCCGGCTGGGCCATGCCTACAGCGCCCACGGCATCACCGGCACGCTGGGCTGGGCGCTGGCGCCGGCGCTGATGGTGCCTGTGGCGCTGGCCGCCGGCTGGCGTGCGGCAATGGCCACCGCCGCTGCCGTGGCGCTGGGCGTGCTGGCGGTGCTGTGGTGGCACCGCGACCGGCTGCAGCTGCAGGCCGGCGCGGCCGTGCCGGCTGGGCCTGCCGTGCCGGGCAGCGCCGCACCGGCAAGCGCCGAGGGACCGTTCGACTTCCTGCGCATCCCGGCGGTGTGGATGTGCTTTGCGTTCTTCTTCTTCTACGCCATGGCGCTGAGCGTGGTGCAGAGCTTTGCGCCCGGCGCGGCGCAGGCGCTGCACGACGTGCCGCTGGCCTGGGTGGCCGCCTGCCTGTCGATCTACATGGTCGGCAGCGCCAGCGGCATGGTGCTGGGCGGTTTCCTGGCGCGCGATGCTGCCCGCTGCGAGCGGGTGGTGGGCTTGGGCATGGGCCTGGCGGCCTGCATCGCGCTGTGGATGGCGCTGGGGCCGGTGCCGGGCTGGGCGGTGCCGGTGCTGTTCGGCGCGATGGGCGTGGTCAGCGGCAGCGCCGGGCCATCGCGTGACATGCTGGTCAAGCGCAGCACGCCGGCCAATGCCAGTGGCCGGGTGTTCGGCGTGGTGTATTCCGGCCTGGACATCGGCCAGGCGCTGGCGCCGCTGCTGTTCGGCAGGCTGATGGACCTGCACCAGCACCGCGCCATCTGGATCGGCCTGGCCGCAGTGCAGGGCGTGCTGATCGTCAGCGCCTTCCAGGTGCGCCGGGTGCGGCGCGAGCTGCGGCCGGCGTGAACCGGCTGATCGGCGCGGCGCCGCCTGCTGCTGCGGCGCCCGGTTGACAATCGCCCACCGTGATTGCTTCCAGCACCTGACCATGACTTCTGCCCGACTCGCCGGCCACGTGCTGGTCGAAGCCCTGATCGCCCAGGGTGTCACCACCTGTTTCGGCGTGCCGGGCGAAAGCTACCTGGCGGTGCTCGACGGCTTCCATGCCCACCGCGAGCAGATCCGCTTCATCGCCTGCCGGCAGGAAGGCGGCGCCGCCTTCATGGCCGAGGCGCAGGGCAAGCTGGGCCCGCGCCCCGGCGTGTGCTTCGTCACCCGCGGCCCCGGGGCCACCAATGCCAGCATCGGCATCCACGCCGCCTTCCAGGATTCGACGCCGCTGGTGCTGTTCATCGGCCAGGTGGCCAGTGACCAGCGCGACCGCGAGGCCTTCCAGGAGCTGGACTACCGCCAGATGTTCGGCCCCGGCACGCTGGGCCTGGCCAAATGGGTGGGTGAGGTGCATGACGCCGACCGCCTGCCCGAATACGTGGCGCGTGCCTTCCACACCGCGCTGCAGGGCCGCCCAGGCCCGGTGGTGCTGGTGCTGCCCGAGGACATGCTCACCACCCCCACCACCGCGCCAGTGCTGCCGCTGGCCCAGGCCGCCCACGCCTGGCCGGCACCCGGCGGCCTGCGCGACCTGCGCGCCCTGCTGATGGCCGCCAGGCAACCCTTGCTGATCGCCGGCGGCGGCGGCTGGGACGCCGAGGCCGCCCGCGCGCTGCAGCGTTTTGCCGAGAACTGGCAGCTGCCGGTGGGCTGCGGTTTCCGCTTTCAAGACACCTTCGACAACCGCCATCCGCTGTATGCAGGCGATGTCGGCATCGGCATCAACCCGAAGCTGGCGCAGCGGGTGAAAGACGCCGACCTGGTCATCGCGCTGGGCGTGCGGCTGGGCGAGATGACCACCGGCGGCTACACCCTGCTCGAGCCGCCGCGGCCGGCCCAGACCCTGGTGCACATCCACGCCGGGCCCGAGGAACTGGGCCGGGTGTACGCCGCCGACCTGCTGCTGCAGTCCAGCATGGCCAGCGCGGCCAAGGCGCTGGAGGCATTGGCCGCGCCCATCAGCCTGCCCTGGGCCGGGCCGTCGGGCTGGGCTGCCGCCGCGCATGCCGACTACGAGGCCAACCTGGTCGCCACCCCGGTGGCGCCGCTGGACATGGCGGTGCTGATGCAGACGGTGCAGCACCTGGCGCCCGAGAACACCATCTACACCAATGGTGCAGGCAATTTCAGCGGCTGGCTGCACCGCTTCGTGCGCTATCCCGGGCTGCAGCACCATGGCCGCACCCAGCTGGCGCCCACCTCGGGCGCGATGGGCTATGGCTTCCCGGCGGCGGTGGGCGCGGCACTGCTGCAGCCTGGGCGCACCGTGGTCAACGTGGCGGGCGACGGCGACTTCCTGATGACCGGCCAGGAGATGGCCACAGCGGTGGGCCACGGCGCCAACGCCGGCGCCGGGCGGTTGGTCAGCATCGTCGTCGACAACGGCACCTACGGCACCATCCGCATGCACCAGGAGCGTGAATACCCCGGCCGGGTGAGCGGCAGCGACCTGTTCAACCCCGACTTCGCCGCGATGGCGCGGGCCTTCGGCTGGCGCGCGGCATTCGTGGAGCGCACCGAAGACTTCGGGCCCGCATTCGCCCAGGCGCTGCAGCCCGGCGCGCCGATGCTCATCCACGTCAAGCTCGATGCCGACGTGAGCACCAGCCGCAGCACCCTCGGCGCCTTGCGCGCCGCTGCGCAACAGGCCGGGCGCTGACAGTCCGCAGGCCCTGAAGTTTTTGAGGCCCTGAGGCCCAGAGCCCCTGGGCTGAACAGGGGATGGCGCGGCGGGAGGGCGCCGCTATCATCCAACGCTGGTGGGACGCGGCATGCGCTGGCCGGTCTGCAGGCCGACAGGCCCGCTCCCAATCATCGGCAACACGCTGCACGGAGCTGATCATGATGGCTGCACCCGCCCCCCGTCCCCACCTGCCCACCTGGCGCGCCGCACTGCGCCGCTGCCTGCTAGCTGGCTGTGTCGCCGGCTGTGCGGCCGCGCTGCCGCTGGCCACGCTGGCCGCCGACGTAGCGGTCGATCTCGGCGAGAAGGTGCCCGAGTCCCAGGCCATCAATGAAGGCCTGTTCCCCGAAGACGCCTGCAAGGAACTGGAGCTGGCAGGCTTCAAGTGCATGGGTTTCAAGCCTGCAGTGCGCTTCTCGCTGCCCACGGCCGCCTTCAGGCTGGGCTCGGCCGAGCTGCCCGAGATGTTGCGCGCCCAGCTCGACCGCTTTGCCGAGGTGCTGCGCGGCAAGCGCGGCAGCGGCCGCGTGGTGCGCATCGAGGGCCATGCCGACGCCACCGGCGGCGAGGACATCAACCTGCCGCTGTCGCAGAAGCGCGCCGAGGCGGTGAAGGATTACCTGGTGAAGAACGGTGCCGACCCCGGCATGCTGCAGGCCGTGGGCATGGGCTCCAAGGCGCTGAAGGTGGCCGCCAACCCGGCGGCCGCCGAGAACCGGCGCGTCGAGATCGGCCGCCAGCAGGCGCCCTGATCCACCAGCGCAGCCGGCCGCGCCGCCCGGTCCGCAACCCCTGCAATCCCTACTCTGACAGCGCCGATTGCATGCCGCCCATGGCAGGCGTTTGGATACCATGCAGCGATGAAGAGTTGGCATTCGGCGCGGCGGGTCGTGGAGGTGCTGGTGGCCATGCTGGTGGCCATGCCGGTGCTGGCACAGACACCGCCGCCCCCGCAGCCGCCAGCGCAGCCACCGCCACCAGTTCCAGCGGCTGACCAGCGCCCCGGCGGCCTGGTGCCCGGCACCGCTGATCTGGCGCCCCGCCCGGCCCTCAGCACCGAAGCGCGTGACCTGCCGGCCCGGCCCGCACCGCCGCGTGAGCTGCAGAAACCCGCCGACGACCTGGTGCTGGACGTGCGCGGCTACCGGCTGTCGGCCAACGCGCCGCCCGAGTTGCTGGCCGCGCTGCCCACGCTGCTGGCGCCCTACACCGGCGCGCAGCGCAGCTACGAAGACCTGGTCAACGCCACCGCCGATGTCACCCGCTTCCTGCAGCGTGCATCCGGCTGGTACCTGGGCTATGCCTACCTGCCAGAGCAGGTGCCCGAGGGCGGCATCGTGCAGATCCAGCTGCTCGAAGGCCGGCTCGACCGCATCGACCTGCAGTGGCCCGACAGCCTGCCGGTGCAGCGCCGGGTGATCGAGGGCTACCTGGCCCAGCTGCGGCCCGGCGACATCCTGCGGGTGCGCGATGTCGAGCGGGTGGTGTTCCTGATCAACGACCTGCGCGGCATCACCGCGCGCTTCGACATCGTGGCGGGCTCGCAGCCGGGCACGGCCTCGCTGCGCGTCACCGGCCAGGCCGAGAGCCGCTGGTCGGGCAAGGCCGACGCCGACGTGAACGGCTCGCGCTTCCTGGGCAGCGGCCGGCTGGGCGTGCTGGTGGCCGCCAACAGCCTGGCCGGCCTGGGCGACGCCTTCACCGCCAGCCTGCTGGCGTCGACCACCGGCGGTCTGGGCTTCGGCCTGCTGAGCTATGCGCTGCCGGTGGGCAGCAACGGCCTGAAGCTCGGTGCCTCGCTGTCGGCGGTGCGCTACAAGCTCGACGGCGCCGACTTCGCCGGCCTGGACATCCACGGCGACGGCCTGACGCTGAACGCCTACGCGCTGTACCCCTGGGTGCGCTCGCGCAACCTCAACCTGTTCATGGTGGGCTCGGTCGACCACAAGCGGTATGACGACAGCGTCGGCGGCAGCGCCCGCCAGCGTCAGGTCAGCAGCCTGAGCCTGGGCCTGACCGGCGACCTGCGCGACGACCTCTTCGGCGGCGCCGTCAGCACCTTCGAGGCCCACCTGGCCGGCGGCGAGGTGCGCTACGACGGCGGCCGGCCCGGCAGCCTGGACGACGCGCCGCGCTACACCAAGCTGTCGCTGGGCCTGAACCGCCTGCAGAACCTGGTGGACGGCCGCCTGCTGCTGTATGCCGCGCTGCGCGGCCAATGGGCCTTCGACAACCTGGATTCCGGCGAGCAGTTCCGCGTCGGCGGGCCCGACGGCGTGCGGGCGTTTGCGCCTGGCGAGGGCACCGGCGACACCGGCCTGGTGCTGAGCACCGAGCTGCGCCTGCTGCCACCCGAGGCCTGGCTGGGCCGGCTGGCGCGCGAGACGGTGTTCAGCCTGTTCATCGACCATGGCGAGCTGCGCTTCCGGCAGAACGCCAGCGCGCAGGCGGCCGGGTTCGTCAACACCGCGCACTACACCGGCGCCGGTGTGTCGGTGGCCTGGGAGCGGCCGCGCACCTACACCCTGCGCGTCAGCCTGGCCGGCCGCGTGGCCGGCGAGGCGCGCTCGGACAAGCGGGTGCGCAACCCGCGGCTGTACGCGCAGTTCACCTACTTTTTCTGACCATGGCCGCACCGCGCACCACCCACAGCGCCATCCAGCGCACCACCCAGCGCACCACCCAGCGCACCACCCACCGCAACGCCCAGGCCCCGGCCGGGCGGCCCTGGCCGCTGAAGCCGGTGTGCCTGGCGGTGCTGGGCGTGGCGGCCTGGCTGGGCACACCCGCCGCCTGGGCCCTGCCGGACGGCGCGGTGCCCACGCTCGGCCAGGCGCAAGTGCAGGCCGCCGGCGACGGCACGCTGAAGATCCTGCAGACCAGCGCCCAGGCCGGCTTCGACTGGCGCAGCTTCAGCATCGCCGCCGGTGAACGGGTGCAGGTGCTGCAGCCCAACGCCCAATCCATCCTGTTCAACCGGGTGACCGGAGCCGACCCGTCGCTGATCCTGGGCCAGCTGCAGGCCAACGGCCGGGTGTTCCTGAGCAACCCGCGCGGCATCGTCTTCGGCGCCGGCGCGCAGGTGGATGTCGGCGGGCTGCTGGCCACCACGCTGACGGTCAACACCACCGCAGGCGCCGATGGCCGCTGGCAGCTGAGCGGCGGTGATGCGGCCACCGGCGTGCTGCGCATGGATGGCCGCATCCGCGCGCCGGGCGGCACGGTGGCGCTGGTGGGCCCGCAGCTCAGCGTCGGCGGCAACGTGCTGGCCGGCCGGCTGGGCCTGGCCGCAGCCGGAGCGGTGCAGGTCGACGTCGACGGCGACGGCCTGATCTTCTTCAACCTGCGCGACGAACAGCTGGCGGCCCGGCTGCAGTTGCTGCCTGCGGCCAGCCTGCTGGCCCGCAGCGCCGAGCTGCGCGCCGCTGCCCGCAGCCAGTTTGCCGACACCGTGCTCAATCTCGAAGGCGTGGTGCGCGCCCAGGGCCTGCTGCAGCAGGGCGGCCAGGTGGTGATCGGCGGCCCTGCGCCGCAGATCCTGGTGGACGGCGGCGCCAGCGGCGTCACCCGGGTGGCCGGCACGCTGGACGCGTCGGCCACCGGCCACGGCGAGACCGGCGGCCAGGTGCGGGTGCTGGGCGAATGGGTGTGGCTGGACAGCAGCGCGCTGCTCGACGCCCGCGGTGATGCCGGCGGCGGGCTGGTGCATGTCGGCGGCGCCTGGCAGGGCCAGGGGCCCGAGCGCAATGCACTGCACACCCGGGTGGCTGCGGGGGCGCGGCTCGACGCCAGCGCCATCCGCCTGGGCGGCGGCGGCCAGGTGGTGGTGTGGGCCGACGACAGCACCGTGTTCAACGGCGCCATCCGCGCGCACGGCGGCCTGCTGGGCGGCGATGGTGGCGCGGTCGAGACCTCGGGCAAGCTGCAGCTGGGCATCGGCAGCGGAACGGTCGATGCCGGCGCGGCGCAGGGCTTTCGCGCCGGGCGCTGGCTGCTGGACCCGCAGGACATCCTGGTCAGCAATGCCGACGATGCCAGCAGCGCGGTGGCCACCACCATCGGCTGGCAGTTGGTGCCGGCTGCCGGCGCCTTCAAGATCAGGCCGGCGGCGCTGCAGCAGAACAACACCGCGGTGCTGCTGCAGGCCACGCGCGACGTGACCATCGACGCGTCGGTGGCGCTGAACACCGGCCAGAGCTTCACCGCCGAGGCCGGCCGCGACGTCATCGTCAACAGCGGGGTCACGGTGACCACCGTCAACCGGCCGATCAGCCTGGTGGCCAACAAGGACATGGACGGCCCGCCGGTGGTCGGGCCGCCTGCCACCGGCAACGTGCATGCGGCCGCCGGCACGGGCAAAGTGTCGATGCTGGGCACGCTGGACGCCGGCAGCGGCGCCATCGTCATCAGCCACAGCAGCAGCACCGGCTCGCACCAGCTGGGCGGCAGCTTCACCGGTGCCAGCATGACGGTGACCGGGGCGGTGGCGCTGGCGCCGGCCATCAGCCTGGATGTCGGCAGCCTGGCGCTGTCCGGTGCGGTCACGCTGGGGGCTGACACCAGCTTGACGGTGGCAACCGGCCGCACGATCGAGATCGCCGGGGCCATCGGCGATGGGGTGGCGGTGGCGCGCAGCCTCACCAAGTCGGGCGACGGCGCGCTGGCGCTGTCGGGCACCAACACCTACCGTGGCGGCACCGTGGTGGGTGGCGGCACGCTGCAAGTGGCTGCCGACGGCCAGCTGGGTGCGGCGGCCGGTGGCATCACGCTGCTGGGCGGCGGCACGCTGGCCTGGGCAGCCGGCGGCGGCGCGCAGACCATCGGCCGCGCGGTCGACCTGGGCACGGGCGGCGGCATGCTGGACGTGGCCGGCACCGTGACGCTGGCGTTGAGCGGCGCGCTCAGTGGCGCTGCCGCGCTCAGCAAAGCCGGCAGCGGCACGCTGTCGCTGTCCAACAGCGCGGACGCCGGCAACCAGGATTTCACCGGCAGCGTCACGCTGGCGGGTGGCACGCTGGCGCTGGGCCGGGCGAAGTCGCTCGGTGCGGTGAATGCAGTGGCGCTGAGCACGACCGCGCCGTCGACCCTGGCCGTGAATGTCGACACCACGCTGGGCGCGCTGTCCGGCGGCGTGGCGGGTGCCACGCCGCTGGGGGTTGTGGCGTTGGCCGATGGCGTCGTGCTGTCGGCCAATGGCAACGGCAGTGCGCTGGCGGCCGCAGTCAGCGGTACCGGTGGCGTGTTGACGAAGCTGGGCAGTGGCACGCTGGTGCTGGCTGGCGCCAACACCTACACCGGCGGCACGGTGGTGGAACTGGGCACGCTGCAAGTGGCTGCCGATGCCAACCTGGGTGATGCAGCGGGCGCCGTCACGCTGCGGGGCGGCGGCACGCTGTCCTGGTCAGCCGGCGCCACGCCGCAAACGCCGGCCACCACGCGCGCCCTGACCATGGGCGCAGGCGGTGGCACGCTGGACGTGGCCGGCACGGTGACGCTGTCCCAGACCGGCGCATTCAGCGGCAGCGGCACCTTGGCCAAGACCGGCGGGGGTACGCTGGCGCTTGGCCACGACAACACCAGCCAGGCAGCGGACGTCACGCTCACCGCCGGCACGCTGCGGCTGGACCACGCCAACGCGCTGGCCGGCCGCACGGTCACCCTGGGCACGGTAGCGGCCAATCTGCCGGTGCTGGCAGTGGCTGCGGACAGCACCATCACCGCGCTGGCGGGCGGTGCGGCGGCGGCAGGCGCCGCGGCCGCCGTGGGCGATGTCCAGATCGCCGATGGCAAGACCTTGACCACCGGTGCAACCTCCAGCAGCTACAGCGGCCTGATCAGCCGGGTGGGTGCCACCGGCACGCTGGCCAAGGCCGGTGCAGGCAACTTCACGCTGGCCGGTGCCACCGGCTTCATCGGCGCCATGCAGCTGGACGGCGGCACGCTGACGCTGAACCACGCCAGCGCGCTGGCGGGCAGTGTGGTCACGCTGGCCACGCTGGCCGCCGGCGCACCGGTGCTGGCGGTGGCTGCGGACAGCACCATCGCCGCGCTGGCGGGCGGTGCGGCGGCGGCAGGCGCCGCGGCCGCCGTGGGCGATGTGCAGATCGCCGATGGCAAGACCTTGACTACCGGTGCAACCACCAGCAACTACAGCGGCCTGATCAGCCGGGTGGGTGCCACTGGCACGCTGGCCAAGGCCGGTGATGGCAATTTCACGCTGGCCGGGGCCACCGGCTTCACCGGCGACACCACGGTGACCGGCGGCGCGTTGCTGATCGCCAGCGACGCTGCGCTGGGCGCGGCAGCCAGCACCCTCACGCTGAATGGCGGCACGCTGCGCAGCACCGGCGTGGCCGCTGTCGAGCTGGACGCGGGCCGCACGCTCACCCTGGGCGCAGGTGGCGGCATGCTGGACGTTGCTGCGGCGGCGCCGCTGACCGTGGCCGGCACGCTCACCGGCAGTGGAACGCTGACCAAGGCGGACGTGGGCATGCTGACGTTGTCGGGTGTCAACAGCGGCTACAGCGGTGCGGCCGTAGTGGTCGCCGGCACGCTGGCGCTGGACAGCACCCAGGCGCTCGGCGTCGCCAACCGGGTCACCCTGGGCGGCGCCACGCCAGGCACGCTGGCGGTGAATGCCGACACCACGCTGCTCGCCCTCCAGGGCGACGCAGCGGGCACCGTCACCATTGCAGCCGGCAAAACCTTGACCACCGGCACCGCGAACAGCAGCTACAGCGGGCTGATCAGCGGCGCAGCCGGCAGCAGCCTGGCCAAGGCCGGCGCCGGCGATTTCACGCTCGCCGGCGCGACCGGCTTCACCGGCGCCACCCAGGTTGGAGGTGGCACGCTGACGCTGAACCATGCCAGCGCGCTGGCCGGCAGTGTGGTCACGCTGGGCACGGAGACTGTCGACCCGCCCGTGCTGGCGGTGGCTGTGGACAGCAGCATCGCTGCCCTGAAGAGCGGCACGGCCACCACGGGCAACGTGCGCATCGCAGCCGGCAAGACCTTGACCACCGGCACCGAGAACAGCAGCTACAGCGGGCTGATCAGCGGCGCAGCCGGCAGCAGCTTGGCCAAGGCCGGTGCCGGCAATTTCACGCTGGCCGGCGCCACCGGCTTCACCGGCGCCACGCAACTGGGCGGCGGTACGCTGACGCTGAACCACGCCAGCGCGCTGGCGGCCAGTGTGGTCACGCTGGGCAACGTCGCCGCCAATACCCTGGATGTGGTGCTCAGCAGCAGGGTGGCAGCAGTCGACGGCGGCGGCGTTGCCAGCACGGTGCACCTGGCGCACAGCGCCACGCTCGGCACCGGCGCGGTCGATAGCAGCTATGCCGGCGCCATCACCGGTGCCGGTGCGCTGCGCCAGGACGGCGGCGGCATCTTCACGCTGGCGGGCACCAACAGCCACACCGGCGGCACGCAGGTGGCCGCCGGCACCCTGCGCCTGGCCGCCGCTGCGGCGCTGCCAACGGGGGGCGCTGTCAGCGTCGCCGGCGGTGTGCTCGATCTCGACGGCCATTCAGCCAGCACCACCGCACTGGACATGACCGGCGGCGAGGTGCGCGGCGGCACGCTGTCGGCTGGCAGCTTCCAGCTGCAGGCCGGCAGCATCAGCGCCCATCTGCAGGGCGGTGCCGGCGGGTTGCAAAAGACCGGCGGCGGGCTGGTCAGCCTGAGTGGCAACAACACCTACACCGGCGCCACCACCGTCAGCGACGGCACGTTGGCCTTGTCAGGCCCTGAGGCCTTGCCGGTCGGCACCGCGCTCACCGTCGACGGCAGCGGCAGCCTGGACCTGGGCAATGCCACCCGCACCACGGGCCTGTTCACGCTCGATACCACCGGCAGCGTGGACAACGGCAGCCTGCAGGCCAGTCTGTTCCACCTGCGGGCCGGCACCCTGAACGCCAGCCTGGCCGGCAGCGCCAGCCTTGTGAAGCAGACGTCGGGGACGGTGGCGCTGAACCGGGCCAATCCGGATTTCTCCGGCAACGTCACGCTGCCGGGCGGCACCCTGGCGCTGAACGTGGCCGGTGCGTTGAATGCCGCCAGCCCGGTGTCGCTCGACACCACCACTGGCGCCACGCTGGCCGTCAACGCCAGCAACGCCGTGCAGTCGCTGGCCGGCAGCACAACCGGCACGGTGCAGATCGACACCGACAGAATCCTGACCAACGGCAGCGTCGGCAGCGCCACCGTCAGCACCTTCAACGGCAGCATCACCGGCGGCGGCAGCCTCGTGCAGCAAGGCGGCGGCAGCCTCACGCTGGCGGGCGGCAACAGCTTC
>JBBRVT010000093.1:0-11800 GCA_038246615.1 Burkholderiales bacterium | reverse complement strand
TCGGCAGGTACGGCCGCTACGGCAACACCACAGACGCCAACTGGAACAGCAACGACTTCTACCAGCGAACGAGCACCTTGCTGCCCGCTTCGGCACCTTTCAATGCCGGAGGCGCCCGCGCCGGCGAAGCCAACACCCGGGGCAGCGGACATCGCCAGGTAAAGAAAGCCCCGCCGGAGCGGGGCTTGAGCAGGGCCTTTAGGCGGACGTGCCGTCAGACCTGCTTACGCCGACGCGACACCGCGCCAAGTCCAAGAAGAGCCAAGCCTGCCAGCGCCATGCTGCTGGGCTCGGGCACGACATTGGGACTCGTTCCAAACTGGAAGTTATCAAAGACCATTGCCTGCCTGGCGCCTGCAACGTTACCGGCCGTGCCGACCAGCAGGTTGAACGCGTTGTTGTAGGCGCTCGTCAGGGTGTCGTACTTCTGCTGCGAGAAGCCCAGAGAGACGCCGTCCACAAGGTATTCAATGTCACCATCGGTTTCAAGCACCATGCGCAGGGTGCGCCAGGTTTCCGCTGTCCGTGCCGTCGTGCCGCGGACGTCGGGATTACCGGCTGCCTCGACACCGCGTATCAGGCCCGCAGCCGCCTGCGCTGTAGATGTAGCCACGCGGTTGAAGCTGCCGGCGTTGAACGACGCATCGGTCGGCCGGATGCTGAGGGCGAACAACCCAGCCGACACGTTCGAGCCGTCGTCCCACAAGTCCACCTGGGCGTAGGGGTTGTTGGCCTTGTTCATCGAAACTTCGAAGGCCTCGCGGAAGGCGTAGCCGTCGGCATTCGGATTGCCTGCGCCGTCAACCAGCAGCAGGCGAACGCCTGCAAACGAGATGGTGGCGGCCCCGCCAGTAATGGCAGTACCTGTATTCGTGATCACAGCGACACCGCCGAGGCGGCCGTACGCCGCGCCCGAGGCGTAATCCATCGTCACCGAGTTGAAGCTACCGGCGCGCGACACCCAGCCGCCACCATAGCCGCTGGTATCGGTCGTGCCGGGAGTCCAGGCGGTGTCGAAGTTCCAGCTTCCGATCAGCGCCGCATGGGCTGCTGTCGTGGCGCTCAGCGCGGTCAGTCCTGCGACGACCGCGTGACGCCATGTTCGTGATGCACTCATCTGACTAGCTCCTTGAGATGTTGGAAATTGGCGGCTTGAGACGCTCTGGTCACACGCCGCTACACTCATTAAGCAATTTTTGAACCATGAGAAAAATGCATTCCTTTTCAGTCACTTACAGTGATCGGTGCTGAATACTAGTCTTGCACTACTGCGGCATGTAAAGGATTTCGACGGCCTTTTTGGTCGTCGAACAGAACCTGCCGGCGCTGCCCGAAGCCGTGCACTGCACGGCAATGCACCTGGTCCCGGCAGGCTGGGCCAAAGGCCTGCCCGGCCTCCGTGCGTTCGGCAACGCCTGGCAGACGGCACCGTCGCCAGCCACACCGCCGGGCCCGTCGTCAGGCAGCGATCCATCCGAAACTCACACATAGTCCGTGCGCACTGAACCCTTGGAGATGCCATGAACATCACGCTGTCGATCGACGAACGAATCGCCGAGGAGGCGCGCAAGGCCGCCGGCGCGATGGGGAAAAGCTTGAACCAGGCGGTTCGCGACTACCTCTAGCAACTCGCCGGCAGGCCTCAACTGGCGGCCCGACTGCAGGACTTCGAGGTGTCCGCCCTCAGCACGCCCGGCCGGCTTCAGGGCTGGAAGTTCGATCGTGAGGAGGCCAACCGCCGTGCGTAGTCTGCTTGACACGAACCTGCTGGTGTACGCCGACTCGGCCGATGAACCGGCCAAGCAACGGCGCGCGATCGCGCTGATCAGGCGGCACCGTGCCGCCAACACCGCCGTGTTGTCGACGCAGGTCCTGCAGGAATTCGTGAACGTGGCCCTGCGCAAGCTGCGGCTGCCACCGGCGCTGATCCGCCAGCGCCTTGGCTTCTACGCGGGCTTCGAGATGGTGCCGGTCACCGGGGAACTGATGGCCGGTGCGATCGTCGCCGGGGTGCGCATCGTCAACCCCTTCTTGGCTGCGCAGGCGCCGCCAGCGGCTCAGGCTTCACCCGCAGCGCCCACACCACGCCGGCCACCAGCAGCAGCACGCCCAGCCCGGTGAGCAGCGGCGGCACCGTGCCGCGCAGCAACAGCGCATAAGTCAGCGCCGCCAGGGTCTCGAAGACGATCAGCTGCCCCGCCAGCGCGGTGGGCAGGCGCTGGCTGGCCTCGTTCCAGCACAGCGTGCCCAGCCAGCTGGCGAACAGGCCGATGGTGAACATCAGGGCCAGGAAGACCTCCGGCCGCGGCCCCAGCGGCATCGGCAGGCTGCTGCCCGATGCCGCGCTCCAGGCCCAGAAGCCCAGGTAGCCCACCAGTGCCAGTGGCAGCGTGGCCACGCCCTGGGCGGTGGCCCAGGCGCGCGGGCTGCGGTCGGGGTGGTGGCGCAGCCAGTCGGCATTGCGCAGCGGGTACCAGGTCCAGCAGGCCACCGCGCCCACCGTCAGCAGGGCGCCCAGGGCGTAGCGGCTGGCATCGGCCTGCTGGTCTGCACTGGCTGATGACCGCAGGTGGTCCAGTTCCACCAGATTGACGCAGCCGATGCCGGCGGCGATCAACCCCAGCGACGGCAGCAGCTTCAGCCACGGCAGGCGGCCGTCGCGCCGCGCATCGCGCAGGTTGCTGCTGATGGCGATCACCACCGGCAGGGTGCCGATGATCATCGTCGGCAGCGGCCCGCCGGCGCGCGCGATGGCGCTGGCCAGGAACAGGTAATACAGGATGTTGCCGACCAGGCCGAGCTTGGCCGCCTCCAGCCAATCGGCGCGGCTGAACTGCGCCAGCCGGCGCCGGTCCACCCAGGCCAGCGGCAGCGCGATCAGGCCGAAGGCCAGGTAACGGCCGAAGCTCTGCAGCGCGGCAGGGTAGTCGGGCAGCAGCAGCGGGCCGATGAACACCAGGCCCCACATCAGGCCGGCGGCCAGGGCAAAGAGGATTCCGGGCGCCATGCGGCTGAGCGTAACCCGCCAGTGCGCGGCGCCCGCCACACACCGGCCACCCACGCCGGGCGGTGCTAAGCTGGGTTCCCACGGCCCCGACGCGGGCTGTGAGGCCCACGCCAACCTGGAGACACCCCATGCCCGGACTGCTGCCCGATGTCGACCCCGACGGCCTGCTGGAATATTCGGTGGTCTACACCGACCGTGCCGTCAACCACATGTCGGCGAAGTTCCAGGGCGTGATGCGCGACCTGTCCAGCCTGCTCAAGGGCGTATACCAGGCGCGCTCGGCCATCGTGGTGCCGGGCAGCGGCACCTTCGGCATGGAGGCGGTGGCGCGCCAGTTCGCCACCGGCAAGAAGACCCTGGTGGTCCGCAACGGCTGGTTCAGCTACCGCTGGACGCAGATCCTCGAGATGGGCGGCATCCCGGCCAGCAGCACGGTGCTGAAGGCGCGGCGCCTGGCCGAGCAGCACCAGTCGGCCTTCGCACCCGCGCCCATTGCCGAGGTGGTGGCCGCCATCCAGGCCGAGCGGCCCGACGTGGTGTTCGCCCCGCATGTGGAAACCTCGGCCGGCCTGGTCCTGCCCGACGACTACCTGCGGCAGGTGGCTGCGGCCACGCATGCGGTGGGCGGGCTGTTCGTGCTCGACTGCATCGCCAGCGGCACGCTGTGGGTCGACATGGCCGACATCGGCATCGACGTGCTGGTGAGCGCGCCGCAAAAGGGCTGGAGCGGCCCGCCCTGCGCCGCACTGGTGATGCTGGGCGAAGAGGCACGCCGGCGCATCGACGCCACCACCAGCACCAGCTTTGCGTGTGACCTGAAGAAGTGGCTGCAGATCATGGAAACCTACGAAGCCGGCGGCCATGCCTACCACGCCACCCTGCCCACCGACGCGCTGACCCAGGTGCGCGACGTGATGCAGGAGACGCGCGCGCGCGGCTTCGACCTGGTGCGCACGCAGCAGTGGGCGCTGGGCGAAGCGGTGCGCACAGCGCTGGAGCGGCGCGGCTTCAAGAGCGTGGCCGCACCCGGCTTCAAGGCGCCGGGCGTGGTAGTCAGCTACACCGACGACGCCGGCCTGAACAGCAGCAAGGCGTTTGCCGCGCTGGGCCTGCAGACCGCCGCCGGCGTGCCGCTGATGTGCGACGAGCCGGCCGACTTCAAGACCTTCCGCATCGGCCTGTTCGGCCTGGACAAGCTGGCCGACGTGGCCGGCACCGTGGCCCGGCTGGAAGCCGCGCTCGACCAGCTGGTGCCAGCCGAGCGGCGCGCTGCCTGAGCCGGCTGCGGCGGCAGGCCGGCTTGGCCTGCCATCGCACCGGCCGCAGCGGGCCATGAAAAAGGCCGTGTGCCAGCCTTCGCCAGCACACGGCCCGCAGCCGCTGCCACCCGGGCCAACCGCCCCGGGTAGCGCGCAGCGCCGTCAGCGCACCTTGCCCGCCTTCCAGGCGTTCAACAGCGTGTCATAGGCGATGGTCTCGCCCTTGGGCTTCTCGTTGGACAGCTTGGCCCAGGGCGCAGCCTTGTCGCTCAGGTACTTCTTCGGGTCTTCCTTCTTGTTGAGCTTGGGCGCGCAGCGGGCCATGCCGGCGCGTTCCAGACGGGCCATCACCTGGTCCATCTCCTCGGCCAGGTTGTCCATCGCGGCTTGCGGGGTCTTCTCGCCCGTCACCGCCACCGCCACGTTCTTCCACCACAGCTGGGCCAGCTTGGGATAGTCGGGCACGTTGGTGCCGGTGGGCGTCCAGGCCACGCGGGCCGGGCTGCGGTAGAACTCGACCAGTCCGCCCAGCTTGGGCGCCATGTCGGTCATGGCCTTGCTCTGGATGTCGCTTTCGCGGATCGGCGTCAGGCCCACCAGAGTCTTCTTCAGGCTGGTGGTCTTGGCGGTGACGAACTGCGCATACAGCCAGGCCGCTGCGGTCTTGTTCTCGTCGTGCTTCTCGAAGAAGGTCCAGCTGCCCACGTCCTGGTAGCCGTTCTGCATGCCCTGCTTCCAGTACGGGCCGTTGGGGCCGGGCGCCATGCGCCACTTCGGCGTGCCGTCGGCATTGACCACCGGCAGGCCCGGCTTGGTCATGTCGGCGGTGAAGGCGGTGTACCAGAAGATCTGCTGCGCGATCTGGCCCTGGGCCGGCACCGGGCCGGCTTCGCCGAAGGTCATGCCGATGGCTTCCTTGGGCGAATACTTCTTCATCCATTCGATGTACTTGGTCAGCGCATACACGGCAGCGGGCGAGTTGGTGGCGCCACCGCGCGACACGCTGGCACCCAGCGGCGTGCAGCCGTCGGCGCTGGCGCGGATGCCCCATTCATCGACCGGCCTGCCGTTGGGGATGCCGATGTCGGCGGTGCCGGCCATGCTCAGCCAGGCGTCGGTGAAACGCCAGCCCAGGCTGGGGTCCTTCTTGCCGTAATCCATGTGGCCGTAGATCGGCTTGCCGTCGATGGTCTTCACGTCGTTGGTGAAGAACTCGGCGATGTCCTCGTAGGCGCTCCAGTTCAGCGGCACGCCCAGGTCATAACCGAACTTGGCCTTGAACCTGTCCTTCAGGTCCTGCCGGGCGAACAGGTCGGCGCGGAACCAGTACAGGTTGGCGAACTGCTGGTCGGGCAGCTGGTAGATCTTCTTGTCGGGCCCGGTGGTGAAGCTGATGCCGATGAAGTCCTTGATGTCCAGGCCCGGGTTGGTCCACTCCTTGCCCTTGCCGGTCATGTAGTCGGTCAGGTTCATGATCTTGCCGTAGCGGTAGTGCGTGCCGATCAGGTCGCTGTCGCTGATCCAGCCGTCATAGATGCTCTTGCCCGACTGCATGCTGGTCTGCAGCTTCTCGACCACGTCGCCTTCCTGGATCAGGTCGTGCTTGACCTTGATGCCGGTGATCTCCTCGAAGGCCTTTGCCAGGGTCTTGCTCTCGTACTCGTGCGTGGTGATGGTCTCGCTGACGACCGAGATCTCCTTCACGCCCTTGGCCCGCAGCTTCTTGGCCGCCTCGATGAACCACTTCATCTCGGCCATCTGCTGGTCCTTGCTCAGCGTGCTGGGCTGGAACTCGTTGTCGATCCACTTCTTGGCCTCGGCCTCACTGGCCCAGGCCGATTGGCCCAATGCCATGGCCACTGCGGCAAACGCCACGGCATGCATGCGGTATTTCATGTTGATGTCTCCTCTGGTGCTTCCCGCTGGTGTTGCAGGGCAGGCCGGCTGGGAAGGGTGGCTGGCCGCCGTTTCGAAAACCGGGGTCGACTAGCCCTTGCGCATCACCAGCGCCAGCAAGGCCATCGATGCGACAAAGCTGATCCAGATCGACGGCTCGGCCTCCAGGCTGAACCAGCCGATCATCTGCTCGCTGACCGCCACGAAGGCCAGGTTCAACCAGGCCGCGCTGACCAGGCCGATGAACAGCCTGTCGCCCCGGGTGGTGGCGATCGGCAGGAAGCCGCGCCGCTCGACCGTCGGCGACTTGATCTCCCAGACCGTCATGCCGATCAGCATCAGCACGATGCTGATGAAGAAGACTGCGACAGGCAGCGTCCACGCCATCCACTCGAACATCATCTGCTCCTCAAACCCGGCCCATGGCGAAGCCCTTGGCGATGTAGTGGCGCACGAACCAGATCACGATGGCACCGGGCACGATGGTGAGCACACCCGCCGCTGCCAGCACGCCCCAGTCCATGCCCGATGCACTGACCGTGCGCGTCATGGTGGCCACGATGGGCTTGGCATCCACGCTTGTGAGCGTGCGCGCCATCAACAGTTCCACCCAGCTGAACATGAAGCAGAAGAACGCCGCCACGCCCACGCCGGACTTGATCAGCGGGATGAAGATGGTGACGAAGAAGCGCGGGAAGCTGTAGCCGTCGATGTAGGCGGTCTCGTCGATCTCACGCGGGACGCCGCTCATGAAGCCTTCCAGGATCCACACCGCCAGCGGCACGTTGAACAGCAGGTGCGCCAGCGCCACGGCGATGTGGGTGTCCATCAGGCCCAGCGTGGTGTAGAGCTGGAAGAACGGCAGCAGGAACACCGCCGGCGGCGTCATGCGGTTGGTCAGCAGCCAGAAGAAGACATGCTTGTCACCCAGAAACCGGTAACGGCTGAAGGCATAGGCCGCCGGCAGCGCCACGCTCAGCGACATCACCGTGTTCATGGCCACATAGATCATCGAATTGATGTAGCCCGAGTACCAGCTCTCGTCGGTCAGGATGGTCTTGTAGTGCTCCAGCGTGAAGTCGCGCGGCCACAGGCTGAAGACCGAGAGGATCTCCTCGTTGGTCTTGAAGCTCATGTTCACCATCCAGTACACCGGCAGGATGGCGAACACCAGATAGGCGATCAGGAAGATCACCCGCTTCTTGAACCGGGTCTCAACCATGCCTGCCCTCCGCGTTGGACTTGTCGGCGGTGCCCACCCGCTGCATCCAGTTGTAGAGGATGAAGCTGAGCACCAGGATGATCAAAAAGTAGATCAGCGAGAAGGCCGCAGCCGGCCCCAGGTCGAACTGGCCGACCGCCTTCTGGGTGAGGTACTGGCTCAGGAAGGTGGTGGCGTTGCCCGGCCCGCCGCCGGTCAGCACGAAGGGTTCGGTGTAGATCATGAAGCTGTCCATGAAGCGCAGCAGCACCGCAATCACCAGCACACCGCGCAGCTTGGGCAGCTGGATGTAGCGGAACACCGCGAACTTGCTGGCGCCGTCGATGCTGGCGGCCTGGTAGTAGGCATCCGGTATCGCGCGCAGGCCGGCAAAGCACAGCAGCGCCACCAGCGGCGTCCAGTGCCACACGTCCATCAGCAGCACCGTCAGCCAGGCATGGGTGGCGTTGCCGGTGTAGCTGTACTCGATGCCCAGCGCCGCCAGCGTGTAGCCCATCAGGCCGATGTCGGCGCGGCCGTAGATCTGCCAGATGGTGCCCACCACGTTCCACGGGATCAGCAGCGAGATGGCCACCGCCACCAGCACCGCACTGCTCTGCCAGCCCTTGGCCGGCATGGAAAGGGCCAGCGCAATGCCCAGCGGGATCTGCACCGCCAGCACCGCCAGCGAGAAGGTGATCTGCCGCAGCAGCGCGCCATGCAGGTCTTCGTCGCGCATCACCGCCTTGAACCACTCGGTGCCGACGAACACCCGCCGATCGGGGCTGATGATGTCCTGCACTGAGTAGTTCACCACCGTCATCAGCGGCAGGATGGCCGAAAAGGCCACGCACAGCACCACCGGCAGGATCAGGAACCAGGCCTTCTGGTTGATGGGCTTCATGCCACCAGCTCCTCGCGGTCGTTGTAGAAGCAGGTGTGCGCGCCGAACAAGGCCAGCCACACACTGGCGCCGGGCTGCGGAATCGCCTGCT
This sequence comes from Burkholderiales bacterium, assembly GCA_038246615.1. Classification (GTDB taxonomy): domain Bacteria; phylum Pseudomonadota; class Gammaproteobacteria; order Burkholderiales; family Burkholderiaceae_C; genus Pseudaquabacterium. The sequence goes on along the minus strand of JBBRVT010000093.1, from coordinate 3,442 downwards.
CCGGGCTGAGGCGGGCACGCACCAGGCTGCCGTCGGCCAGGGTGGCGGTCAGCAGCCAGTAGGTGCCGATGTCCTGCACTTGCTTCACGGTGGCCGGCAGTGCGCCGGCGGCCTGCGGCGCGGCCAGGGCCACGTACTCGGGCCGCACGCCCAGCAGCTTGGCGCCTGCCGGCGCGCCGGGCAGCAGGCTGGCGGGCAGGAAGTTCATGCCCGGCGAGCCGATGAAGTGGCCGACGAAGGTGTGCTGCGGCCGCTCGAACAGGTCGGACGCACTGCCCACCTGCACCGCGCGGCCGCGGGTCATCACCACCACCTGGTCGGCAAAGGTCAGCGCCTCCACCTGGTCGTGGGTGACATAGACCAGCGTGAGCTTCAGCTCATGGTGGATCTGCTTGAGCTTGCGCCGCAGCTGCCACTTCAGGTGCGGGTCGATCACGGTGAGCGGCTCGTCGAACAGCACGGCGCTCACGTCCTCGCGCACCAGGCCGCGGCCCAGGCTGATCTTCTGCTTGGCATCGGCCGCCAGGCCGGCGGCGCGCAGGCCGAGCTGGCCGCTGAGCTCCAGCATCTCGGCGATCTGGCCGACGCGCTGCGCGATCTTGGCCGCTGGCACGCCGCGGTTGCGCAGCGGAAAGGCCAGGTTCTGCGCCACCGTCATGGTGTCGTAGATCACCGGGAACTGGAACACCTGGGCGATGTTGCGCTGCTGCGGCGTCTTCTGGTTCACCACCACGCCGTCGAAGCTGACGCTGCCGTGCGACGGCGCCACCAGCCCCGAGATGATGTTGAGCATGGTGGTCTTGCCGCAGCCCGACGGGCCCAGCAAGGCATACGCGCCACCGTCGGCAAAGGTCATCTTCAGCGGCAGCAGTGCGTAGTCGGCGTCGTCCTGCGGGTCGGGCTTGTAGCTGTGCGCCAGGTCGAGGTCGATGCGCGCCATGTCAGTGACGCCCATGTCGGTCTGGCGCGCGCAGCAGGCTGCCATCAGCGCCGAACACATGCACCTGCCCGGGCGCCAGGTGCAGGGTGATGGGCGCGGCCAGGTCGAAGAAGTGCACGCCGGTGAGCTGGGCCACCAGGTCGCCCACAGCGCAGTGCACATGCAAGAAGGTGTCGCTGCCTGCGATTTCGGCCAGCTCCACCGTGCCGGGCAGCGCGAGGTCGCCCGGCCGGGCCTGCACCCGCAGCACGCTGGCGCGCAGGCCGATGGTGGCGTCAGCCGGCGCGCTGCCCGCCGGCAGGCCCAGGCGCCGGGCGCCCAGGGCCAGCAGGTTCATCGGCGGGTCGCTGAAGGCCTTGGCCACGCGGATGCTGGCCGGGCGGTGGAACACCTCGGCCGTGGGGCCGTACTGCAGCAGCTCACCGGCGTCCATCACCGCCGTCCAGCCGCCCAGCAGCAGCGCCTCGGTGGGCTCGGTGGTGGCATACACCACGGTGGAGCTGCCGGCGTTGAACAAGGCCGACAGTTCTTCACGCAGCTCCTCGCGCAGCTTGTAATCCAGGTTCACCAGCGGCTCGTCCAGCAGCATCAGCGGCGCGTCCTTGGCCAGCGCGCGGGCCAGGGCCACGCGTTGCTGCTGGCCGCCCGACAGCTCAGCCGGCAGGCGCTTCAGGAAGGGGTCGATGTGCAGCTTGTCGGCCAGTGCCTGCACCCGCTGGGCGATGGCGGCCTTGCCCATGCCACCGCGCAACTTCAGCGGCGAGGCGATGTTGTCGAACACCGTCATCGACGGGTAGTTGATGAACTGCTGGTAGACCATGGCCACGTTGCGCCGGCGCACCGGCGTTCCGGTCACGTCCACCCCATCGACTGCCACCCGGCCACGGCTGGGCACGTCCAGCCCGGCCATCAGGCGCATCAGCGTGGTCTTGCCGGCCTGGGTGGCGCCCAGCAGCACCGTCACCGTGTCGGGCTGCAACTGCAGGCTCAGCGGGTGCAGGTGCACCGCCGGCCCCACCTGGTGCTGGATGTCGGTCAGCGTCAGCTGCATGCCGGCTCCTGCGTGGTCGGCAGGGTGGGCAGGGTCGGCAGGGCCGGCGGGGCTGGCGCCTCGGCCATGTGTGCAGCCCACCAGCGGGCCACCTGCTCGCGCTGGGCTGGGCTGTAGTGCAGGCCCAGCTTGGTGCGGCGCCACAGCACGTCGTCGGCGCTGCGCGCCCATTCATGGCGGTGCAGGTAGCTCAGCTCAGCCTCGTACAGCCCGGGCGCCACCTCGGCGCCCAGGTCGCCACCGTCCAGCAGCTGCGCCACCAGGGCGCCGTAGCAGCGCGCCCAGCGCCCGATCAGCGCGGCCGGCAGCACGGGGTGGCGGCGCGCCAGTTCGGCGATGAAGCGCTGGATGTCCAGGTCAGGCCGGCGTGCCGGCCCGATCCACGCAGACAGATCGCCGCCCGGCAGCAGGGCCGGCGCCGTCCAGGCCGGCCGGCGCTCGCCCAGGCGCTGCACCAGGCCGTCGGCGGCCTCTTCGGCCAGCTTGCGGAAGGTGGTGATCTTGCCGCCCCACACGCTCAGCAGCGGCGCGGCTGCATCGTTGTCGAACTCCAGCAGGTAGTCGCGCGTCACCGCCGATGCGTCGCCCGACGCATCGTCCAGCAACGGCCGCACGCCGGCATAGGCCCACACCACGTCGGCCGGCCGCACCGGCTTGGCAAAGTAGCGGCTGGCCTGGTCGCAGAGGTAGGCGACTTCATCGGCGTCGATGCGGGCCGCGTCGGGCGCGCCGTGGATCTCGACGTCGGTGGTGCCGATCAGGGTGAAGTCGCCCTCGTAGGGGATGGCGAAGATGATGCGCTTGTCGGGGTTCTGGAAGATGTAGGCATGGTCGTGGTCGAACAGCTTCTTCACCACGATGTGGCTGCCCTTGACCAGCCGCAGCGCGCGCGCGCTGGTCTGGCCGGCGCGCTCGCGCAGGAATTCACCGGTCCAGGGCCCGGCGGCATTCACCAGCGCACGCGCCTGCACCTGCAGCGGCACACCACCGGCCGGCTGCAGCGTGGCCAGCCAGCCCTGCGGCGTGCGTTGCGCCGATTCACAACGGCAGCGGGTCAGGATGGTGGCGCCGTGCGCCTGCGCGTCCAGCGCGTTCAGCACCACCAGGCGGGCGTCGTCCACCCAGCCGTCGCTGTAGACGAAGCCGCGGGTGTAGCCCGGCTTCAGCGGCGCGCCGGTGGGGTGGCTGCGCAGTGAGACGGTGGTGCTGGCCGGCAGCCATTCGCGCTTGGCCAGGTGGTCGTAGAGGAACAGCCCGATGCGCACCATCCACACCGGGCGCATCGACGGGTCGTGCGGCATCACGAAGCGCAGCGGCCACATGATGTGCGGCGCGCTCTTCAGCAGCAGTTCACGCTCGGCCAGCGCCTTCTTCACCAGGCTGAACTCGTAGTACTCCAGGTAGCGCAGGCCGCCGTGGATCAGCTTGGTCGACGACGACGAGGTGTGGCG
>JBBRVT010000092.1:0-11865 GCA_038246615.1 Burkholderiales bacterium | reverse complement strand
GCTGGGACGTGCGCACGCCCGAGGAATACGCCACCAGCCACTTGCCGGGCTTCGGCAGCGCGCCCGGCGGCCAGCTGGTGCAGGAGACCGATGTCTGTGCCGCAGTGCGCGGCGCCCGCATCGCGCTGGCCGATGGCGGACCGGCAACGGACGGCGTGCGCGCCGCGATGACGGCCCACTGGCTGGCGCAGATGGGCTGGGAGGTGGGCTGGCTGACCGACAACACCGAGGCGCAGCAGAGCGCCAGCGGCCCCTGGCGGCCGCCGCATGCGCCGCTGCCCGACGTGCCGCAGGTCGACGCCGCCGCGCTGGCCATCTGGCGCGACGCCGGCCGCACCCTGGTGCTGGACATCGGCACCAGCGCCGCCCATGTGAAGGGCCATGTGCCCGGCGCGCATTGGCTGCTGCGCACCGACCTGCGCACCGACCTGCGCACCGACCTGCGCACAGACCTGCGCACCATCGCGCCCGAGCTGCCGCTGGTCGACCAGGTGGTGTTCACCTGCGGTGACGGCCGTCTGGCGCAGCTGGCTGCGGCCGATTTCCAGCGGCTGACCGGCCGCACCGCCCATGCGCTGGCTGGCGGCACGGCCGCCTGGGTGGCCGCCGGCCTGCCACTGGAGCCGGGCGAAGCCAACCTGCTGAGCCTGCGCATCGACCGCTACCGCCGGCCCTACGAGGGCACCGACGCGCCGCGCGCGGCAATGCAGGGCTATCTGGACTGGGAGTTCGGCCTGGTCGAGCAGCTCGGCCGCGACGGCACGCACTGTTTCAGCGTGCTGCCGGCAGCCTGACCGGCCGCACGCCGGGTTCAGGCCGCCGTCCAGCGCCCCAGCACCTGGGGCGCGCCGTCGACCCCGGCGCGCAGCAGCAGCCCGTCGCCGGCATTCGTGCCCTGGCCGGCCAGGTCGGACTGCACGAACATGTGCGTCACCCACACCTCGAAGCGCCCGCGCTGGGCGCTGGCAGTGCGGATCGCAGCGCGCAACGCCTCCAGGCTCTGGGCATTGGTGGATTCGGTGGCGCCGCGCGGTGAGCCGAGCGCGGCCCAGGTCTCATGCCGACCGAAGGCCAGCTCGGCGGTGTCGACGCAGCGGCACCAGGGGCTGCTGCGCACCCGCGCCGGCACCAGCGCATGGCCCCGGAACCAGGCACCGATCTGCCGGGCCTGCTGGCGGCCCGTGTCGTCGAGGTTGCGCTGGGTGCTGCAGTCGCCCAGACGGAAGCCGGGCGGGTCGAAGGTGCCGGGCGCCAGTGCGTGGCGCAAGGCGAGCACCAGGCCGCCTTCGCGCAACAGGTCCAGCGGGGCGGCGCGGGCCTCCGTCAACAGGGCCGGCAGGGCCAACGCGGCGGCAAGAAGACGGCGGCGGCGCAACAGCATCCGGTCAATGTACGGCGCGGCCCTGGCCCTGCCAGAAGCGTGCCCGAATTGCCTTCTTGTCCAGTTTGCCCAGACCGGTCACCGGCAGGGCATCGACGAAATCGATGGCCTTGGGCGCGTACACGCTGCCCTTGCGCTCGCGCACCAGGGCGATCAGTTCCTCGGCCGGCACGCTGGCGCCGGGCTTGCACACCACCAGTGCGCGCACCGCCTCGCCCCACTTGGCGTCGGGCACGCCGACCACCGCAGCGGCGGCCACGGCGGGGTGCTGGCTGAGCGCGTCTTCCACCTCGCGCGGGTAGACGTTGAAGCCACCGCTGATGATCATGTCCTTGCTGCGGTCGACGATGTAGAGGTAGCCGTCGGCGTCCTGCCGGGCCATGTCGCCGGTGTAGAGCCAGCCATGGCGCAGCGCCTTGGCGGTCTCCTCGGGCTTGTTCCAGTAGCCCTGCATCACCAGCGGGCCGCGCACGCAGATCTCGCCCACCTCGCCGCGTGGCACGGCGTGGCCGTCGTCATCGAGCAGCCGCACCTGCGTGCCCACACAGGGCGTGCCGCAGCTGGCCAGGCGCTCGGGGTGGTGCACCGGGTCGTGCTCGTGCTGGTGCAGCACGGTGACGGTGTTGGGCGCCTCGGTCTGCGCGTACAGCTGCATGAACACCGGACCGAATTCCCGGATGCCTTCGGTCAGCCGGGCCGGCGACATCGGCGACGCGCCGTAGATGACCAGTTGCAGGCTGGACAGATCAGCGCCCTGGCGCGCCGGGCTGTCCAGCAGCACATAGATCATCGTCGGCACCAGGAAGGTGGCGGTGATGCGGTGCTGCTCGACCAGGCGGATGAACTTCTCCGGCGTGAAGCCTTGCGTCATGGCGTAGGTGCCGCTCTTCAGCAGCACCGGCATGATCATCGCGCCCGCCGCATGGGTGATGGGCGTCAGCGCCAGGTAGCGGATCTCGCGCGGCCAGTCCCAGTCGGCCATCTCGGTGAGGATCATCGTCACATGCACCCGGTGGGTGTGGGCCACGCCCTTGGGCCGGCCGGTGGTGCCGCCGGTGTAGATCAGCACGCACACATCGTCTGGCTCGGCTTGCGGCAGCAGCGGCGCCGGGGTGTGTGCGGCGCTTGCCGCCAGCAGGTCTTCGCCCACACCGCTTGCCTCCCCAAACCCGTCGCCAAAGCCCATCAGCCGTTGCACGCCCGGCACCCGCTGCTGCAGCCTGGCGCTGCGCTCGGCAAAGGTGCGCGGGTCGAAGAACAGCGTGCCCACGCCCGAGTCTTCCAGGATGTAGGCGTGGTCGTCTTCCGACGAGGTGGGGTTCATCCAGGTCAGGCGCAGGCCCATCAGGTAGGCAGCGGCGGTGATCAGGAAGGCCTCGGGCCGGTTGGCCGACAGCGTGGCCACCGCGTCGCCGCGCTGCAGACCGCGCGCTGCCAGCGCCTGCACCACCTGGCTGATCTTGGCGCCGAGTTCACGGTAGCTCCAGCGCATGTCGTCGCTGATGAAGGCGGTGCGCTCGCCGCCGCGGGCGATGGCGCTGACCACCAGGTCACCGACATTGCAGCCCTGGTACAGCGGATCGGGCGGGTGCATCAGGCGCCCCGCGTCTCGGTGGCAAACACCTTCTGCGCCACCCGCCAGCTGCCGCCGGCCTTGATGAGGTTGAGGTAATCGGTGAAGTAGCGCGGCGGGATCTGGCACTTCACCTTCACCAGTGCGGTGCTGGGGCCGCTCTGGTCGATCAGCAGAATGGCGTCGTCGCGCGCCAGGCCCTTGGCTTTCGGTGACGGACGGTCGCGCACCGCCTTGAGCCAGTCGGCCAGCGGCAAGGCGGTCACGGCGCCGGCGTTTTCGCAGGTGAGGGCGCTGCCGGGATGGAAGACGCTGGCGAGCTTGTCGGCATCGCCCTCGTACAGGCCGTCGAAATAGGTCTGGATGGTCTGCTCGATGGCAGCGCGGTCGTCTGGTGTCATGGGTTTCTCCTTCAAAGCACCCATGCTATGGGCGCAGGCGGCCGGCGCCGTCACTTGGTCGACAGCGGAGCCGCACAATCAGCGGCTGCGCAGGAGGCCCGCAATGATCCACGGCATGAACCATTTCACCATCCTCGCCGAGGACCGCGACGCGACCTTGGGCTTCTACTGCGGCCTGCTCGGCCTGGTGGAGGGCCACCGGCCCGACCTGGGCTTTCCAGGCGCCTGGCTCTACCCGCCGGGTGGCGGCCAGGCGGTGCTGCACATCGTCTTCGGCCGGCCGATGCCGGCCACCCGCACCGGGGTGATCGACCACATGGCCTTCACCGCCACCGATCTGGCGGCTGTGAAGGCGCGCATGGACGCCGCCGGGCTGCACTACAGCTTGGGGCAGCAGCCCGGGTCGGGCCTGTGGCAGCTGTTCTGCTTCTGCCCGAACGGTGCACGGGTGGAACTGGACTTCGACCCCGCCGAGGCGCCATAGCCCCGCCAGGCCCGCCGGCCCCGGGCCTTCCCGTACAGTGGTCTGCCCGACGAGGAGCCCGCCCCATGACTGATTCTTCTGCCTACACCCCGCCCAAGGTCTGGACCTGGAACAAGGCCAATGGCGGCCAGTTCGCCAACATCAACCGCCCGGTGGCCGGCCCCACCAGCGAGAAAGAGCTGCCGGTGGGCCGCCACCCGCTGCAGCTGTATTCACTGGCCACGCCCAACGGCGTCAAGGTGACGGTGATGCTCGAAGAGCTGCTGGCCCTGGGCCACAGCGGCGCCGAGTACGACGCCTGGCTGATCCGCATCAACGAGGGCCAGCAGTTCGGCAGCGGCTTCGTGGCGGCCAACCCGAATTCCAAGATCCCGGTGCTGGTGGACCGCAGCGGGCCGCAGCCGCTGCGGGTGTTCGAGTCGGGCGCCATCCTGCTGCATCTGGCCGAGAAGTTCGGCGCCTTGCTGCCCACCACCCAGCCGGCGCGCGCCGAGTGCCTGTCCTGGCTGTTCTGGCAGATGGGCAGTGCGCCTTACCTGGGCGGTGGCTTCGGCCACTTCTACGCTTACGCGCCCAGCAAGATGGAATACCCGATCGACCGCTTCGCGATGGAGGTCAAGCGCCAGCTCGACGTGCTGGACCGCCGCCTGGCCGAAAGCCCCTGGCTGGCCGGCGACGACTACAGCATCGCCGACATCGCCGTCTGGTCCTGGTACGGCGCCCTGGCCCAGGGCCTGCTTTACAGCGCCGGTGAGTTTCTGTCGGTGCAGGACTACACCCATGTGCAGCGCTGGACGGCGGCGATTGCAGCGCGCCCTGCGGTGCAGCGCGGCCGCCGCGTCAACCGGGTGTGGGGTGATGCGGCCGAGCAACTGCCCGAGCGCCACGACGCCAGCGACTTCGACCGCCCGGCGGTTGCCGGCTGACAGACCGCGCCGTCAGTCCGGCACGCGCTGCATCCGGATCGCGTCGAACGGGCAGCGCAGGGCGCACAGGCTGCAGCCGGTGCAGCGCTCAGCCCCCTGCAGCACGGCGCGTTTCTTCCACTGCAGCACCTCCAGGCTCAGCAACTGCGGTGCGCAGGCGCCCACGCAGCGCCCGCAGCCGGTGCAGCGGCCGGCGTCGATGGCCGGCAGGCGAGGGCGCCTGCGCGGCTCCGGTGTAGGCTCCGCCTCGGCGTCCACGGCGCTCTCCACACTGCCCCCCACCCGCTCACTGCCAGTTTCCATGCCCCTGCCCACGCCTGATTGCCCCCGCGAAGCGGCCCATTGCCGCACCATCACCGTCCAAGCCTACGCCCGCAACGACGGTCTGTGGGATCTGGAGGGCCATCTGACCGACGTCTGGCCCACGCCGGTGCCCTGCGCCGGTGCCCTGCTGGCAGCGGGCCAGCCGATGCATGACATGTGGTTGCGGCTGACGCTGGACAGCAGTGCCACCATCGTGGCGGTGCAGGCCGTCACCGATGCCGGGCCCTACGGCAGTGCCTGCGGCGCCATTGCGCCCGACTACAACCAGCTGGTGGGCGTGCAGGTGGCGCGCGGCTACCGCGATGCCGTGCGCCGCCTGTTCGGCCGCACGGCAGGCTGCACCCACATGAACGAGCTGGCCGGCGCGATGGGCAGCGCGGCGATGCAGGCGATGTGGAGCGTGCTGACGCAAGACCCCGAACAGAAGCCCTTCAGCATCGACGGCTGCCATGCGCTGAAGGCCAGCAGCCCGCAGGTGGCGCAGTTCTTCCCGCGCTGGTACAGGCCGGCCGGCGACACGGCCGGGTCGCCGCCACCGGCCGATCGCCGGTAGCCGGCACGGCTGCGGACAGCAGATCTGGATGTCGCGGTCGGGGTCGAGCCCGGCTTCGGCCAGGTAGTCGCGCAACAAGAAGTTGTGCATCGAAAACTCGAAGGGCACGGCGAACTCGAAACCCTTCCAGTTTTTCGGGTCGCGGTTTTCCTTGTGCTTGAGCGCGAGCGTGATGGCCTGGCCGTTGGTGTTCTGGATGGCGGCCACATTCATCGGCACCGGGTTGCTGCCCACCCCCATCGAGATGGCCAGCGGCATGGGCGACAAGAAGTGTGTGGCGTCGTACTCCTTGTTGATCATCTTGTCGCGAATGAGCGCCCAGCCAGCGGTCTTCACCACCTGCACGTCGAGCCCCTGCTTGGCATAAAAGCCGAGCGGGTGCGCCATGATCAGCGGCGTGGCGCAGGTGATGGGAATGAAGCCGATCTTCAGCTCGCGCTTTAAGAGCGACCCCTGTTCAGCGGAATCGTGAGGCCGGGGGTTGTTTTGTAGGGCTGCAACTACACCGGTTGCCGGCGGTTTTCTGCGCGGTCGGCGCGGTCGCTGCGATCAACCCGCCAGCAACTCCCGGTGCGCCGCGACAGCCTGGCGAAAGCTGGCGTGGAACTCGCCCGGCAACGCGTTGTGGAGCGTGCGGTGGATCCAGGCCACCCCTTCGGCACGTGCCGCCTCGGCGCATTCTTCAACGCGCAGTTGCTGCGAGAGTCGCCACAGGGTGTGCCACCAGTGACCAAGCGCGCAATCCAGCGGCGCTTCGCCGGCTGGCCTTTGCAGGCACGCCTGCACGTGCTCGCGCGCGGTGTCGAGCGCGCCAGCTTTCAGTGCCAGGCGCGCACAGGCCAGCTCGGCGGCCCAGCGCACGCCGCAGTGGCCGTCGCCTTGCGCACGATCGCGCAACGCGTTCAGGTGGCCCAGCGCTGCCGCCGCAGCCACCGGTGACTGCAGGCCGCTGGCCAGAGCCGCGTCGATCTCGATCGAGTCGTGCACCGTGCGCAGCGCGCCGTCAGCCGCTTCGGCCTGTGCGCGTTCGAGCAGGTCACCGAGCGGCAAGCCTTGCCACTGCGCCAGGCGTGCCTTCAACTGCAAAGCGCGCGCGAGCACCCAGGTCGGCAAGGCGCCGTAGTCGTCGTGGGCCGCCATGTCTTGCTGGGCGCGAGCCCATTGGCCGATCCAGCCCCAGAGCCAAGCACGGTGCAGGCGGTCGAGGGGCAAGCGCGTCGGCAGTTGTTCGGCAGTCGTGGCAATCGACAGCTCGAACCGCTCCAGCGATCGGCCGTAGCGCCCAAGGTCGCGCAGCACCATGGCCTGCAGATTCCAGCTCAACAAGGTGCTTCCCTGCAGCGTGTCGTGCGCTTGGCGCATGCGTTCGGCGGCTTCGAGCAGTGAGATCGCCTCGTCGAGCTCGCCGGTATCGATGTGGTTCACCGCGAGGTTGTTGGTGCCGACCACAAATTCGGAATGCTCGCCGCGTTCGAGCGCCAGCTCGATCCCCCGCCGCGTCGACACCCGGCCCGCCACGGGCTTGCCGATGTCGGCGAGCAAGGCGCCATGGTTGAGGAAGGTCAACGACTCGGGATGGCTCATGCGTTCGATGGCAGGCCAATGCACATCGAGCAGGGCGTTGGCTTCGTCAGCGCGCCCATCTTGGGCCAAGGCAATGGCCAGCGGCAACAGCACACCCGCCCTCGCGGTCTCGTCCCCCAGCTTCGCGGCCAGTTGCAGGGCTTCGCGGCCGTTGACGATGGCGTCCTTCATCTTGATTTGCTTGACCTGAACCGACACGCGGGTGCTGAGCGCTTCCAGGCGTTCGCGCTCGTTTTGGGCGTGCGCCAGCGCCTGGTCCAGCGCGTGCATGGCGACGGCCTCGCCGTAAACGCACTGGAGCGCATAGTGAGCCCGCAACCACAGCGCGTGGGCCGACGGCGCGCCAGGGTCGGCCTGGTTCGCCGTGATGGCCGCGGCGCGCTCCAGGAACTCGGCCTCCTCGCGCCGGCGCAGGCCGTCTCGCGCCTGGTCGGCCGCCTTCACCAGCCACGGCAACGCACGGCGCTCGTCGCCTGCCGCCAGCCAATGGCCGGCCAGCCGAGCCGGCTCCCCGTGGCGCCCTTCGAGGTGCTCGGCCATGGCGGCATGCAGGTGTTCGGCAATCGCCTTGGGCACGCTGCGCAACGTGGCTTCGAGCACCAGGTCGTGTGCGAAGGCGCGCTCGCGCAGCACCTGCGCCAGCTCGAGCTCGGCCCAGGCATCGGCCAGGTCGATGGCGCGGCGCCCCAGCACCGCCTCGGCCAGCGCGGGGGCGAAATCGGGCCCGGCGATCGCCGCCACCCGCGCCAGCGCGAGCGCGCCCTCGCTCAGCTGCTTGAGCCGCCGGTCGATCAACGCACCCACCGAAGCCGGTTGTGGCAGGCCCTTGGCATTTGCACCGGGCAGCAGCATTTGCTTGAGCGTCTCGAGTGCGAACAGCGGGTTGCCGCCGGTGTGGCGCAACAAGCGCAGGCCAACCCCATCGGCGTCGATCTCGGGCAGGCCCAAGGACTGCACCAGCTCGACCATCTGCGCGGCGTCGAGCGGCGCCACGTCGGTGACGGTCAGCCGCTGCGCTTCTTCGAGCACGTCGCGCAGCGCACCCGCTGCCGCCGAGGCCTCACCGGGGCGCTGGGTGAAAACCCACGCCAACGACGACAAGGTTTCGGCGCTCGCCAATGCGGTCAACATCTCCAGGCTGGCATCGTCGGCGAAGTGAAGGTCGTCCACCGCCACCGCCTGCAAGTGGGCCCGCACCACGACCTGTTCAACCGCGGCTTGCAGCACCAGCCGCTCGCCATCGCCCAGCAGCGGCAGCGCGTGCATGGCGGCAACGGGCCCGATCTCGGGCAGCAAGCGCGCCAGCGGGCCCGGCTCGGCCTGCAACCGCCGCAGCTCCAGCAGGCGACGCAGCAGCCGCGCCAGCGTGGCATAGGGCACACCGGCATCGCCGGCCTGGGCCTTGACGATCACGTGCCCGGCCGTGGCCTGCAGTGCTTCGGCCAGCAATCGGCTCTTGCCCATGCCGGCTTCGCCCAGCAGCAGCAGCGCGCGACGATCGGCCAGCGCCTGGTGCACCGCCTGCAACTCGCGCCCACGGCCCACCATGCGTGGCGGGCGTTGCAAGGCGGTGGCCCACACGCGGGCTGGCACCAAAACCCGCGCGCCGGGCTGGTCAACGAGCCGCATCAAGGCCAGGGTTTCGGCGCTCGGCCGGGCGCAGAGGTCAACGGCGAGCACGCGCTGCAAGGTGTCGAACGCAGCGTGGGCGCGCGCCGTGTCGTGGTTGAGGTAGTGCAAGCGGATCAGCGTGCGGTGATGGGCCTCGGCTTCGGGCGCATGGGCCAGCAGCTGCTCGGCCAGGGCGATGGCGTCGCCATGGCGCTGCTCGGCCTCGGCCCGGAACAGGGCGCCACCCAAAGCCTTGGCCGTGCTGTCGCGCAGGGCACGGCGCTGGGCCTGCAACCAGGCGTCGAAGAGCTCGCAGTCTTCGTAGCCCAAGCCGGCCAGCAACTGCGCCGCGGCGGGCGCGGCTTCGCCGGGGGCATCGAGTTTGAGCCCGATGAGGGTGAGGGTCGAATCGCCTGCCACCAGCGATTGGCCGAACAGCTGCCGAAAGCGCAGCAACTGCTGGCGCAGGTTGCGACGCGGGTCGCTCGAATCGGGCCACAGCAGTGTGGCCACGCGCAGCCGGCTGATGCCGGGCTCCAGCGCCACCAGCGCCAGCAAGGCCGCAGCGCGGCGCTCAAGTGCGACGCTGCGGCCGTCGGGCCGCACGAGCGCTGCGTCGCCATACAGGCGAACGTGCAGCTCGTGCGTGTCAGGGCCATCTTGCATGGCCGGATCATCGCGCATGGGCGCAGCCAGGGTCTGCTGAAGCGGCACCGGTCAGGGCACCGTCACCAGCGTGGGTTCGGCCCTGTCCTGCGTGTTGCCCAGCGCAAAGCGCAGGTTGCTGCCCCACGCATAAACCACATTGCCCGGGCCGATGACCAGCGCGTGCCGGTTGCTGGCCGACAGTGCGGTGAAGCCGCTCACTCCCGGGGACGATACCGGGCGCGGGAAAAGCTGGCTGCCGCTGACAACCGGCCCGAGCATGCCGCTGCCGCGGCTGCCCCAACCGAGGATCTGCCCGTTTTTCAACGCCAGCGTGGCGCTCGCCGCAGTGCCGGCGATCGAGGTCACGCCGGTCAGCACGTCGGTGCAAGGCAGGCTCGTGCAGGCCTCGGCCAGCACGGGCAGCGGGCCGAGGATGCTCCCGCCGATCACGCTGCCCAGCCCCAGTTCGCCGGTGCCGTCGTAGCCGCTGGTCATCACCGACCCATCGGCCCGCACCACGAACAACGAGTAGTAGAAGCTCATGCCAAAGCTGCGCGCGTTGCCCCAGTTGGCGGGCAGCAGCTGCGGGCCGCTCAGGCTGCCTACGACTCCGCTGCCGTTGGCGGGTATGCCGACGCCGCCGTAAGGGTTGGTGCCCAGCCCGTACAGGCGACCGTCTTCGAGGCCGATGACCAGCGGCGGCGAGCCCGAGGTCGTCTTGCCGGTGAAGATGGCCGCCGGCGGTGAGTCGACCGGCAGGCCCGGCATCGCGAACGCGACACCGGTGGACTCGTAGCCGCGCCCGAGCAGCGAGCCGACGAACCAGACCGTCTTGGCCGAGCCGGGGTTGCAGTCGGTGGTGATGCCGGTGCTGTTGATGGCGCGGATCATCGCCAGCTGTTCGCCACCCCCGGCGATCGCGCACACCCGGTCGACCGGCTGCGGCAGGTTGTTCACACGCTCCAGCACCTCGACCGGCGCGGCTTCGTTGGCGCGGGCCGCGATCGAGCTGCCGAGGCTGCCGTTGCCGTCACCGCCGCGGCCATCGGAGCCAGCGAGGGCACGGCCCCAGTGCAGCACCCGGCTGCCGGTGCTGCCGGGCGCGCCCTTCAAAGCCCAAAAGCCGCTGGACCAGCCGCTGATGGCGCGCACGTCACTCAGTGCCGACGGGTACATGCGCACCGGGCGCACGGCCTGATTGGCTGGGTTCAGGTTGGCGTACTGCACCACGCCGTCGGCCCGGTGCAACGAGCCCCACGCCCACACGCTGCGATCGGGCCGCAACACCATGCTCCACTCCTCGCCGGCGACGATCTGGGTGGCGGTCAGCGCGTTGGCCGGCACCGCCGGGGTCACGGTCAACCTGGCGTCGCGGCTGGTCGTGCAGCGGTTGTTGGCGATGGGGCCGTTGCAGACGATGACACGCACCGTGGCACCGTCGTCGCTGGCTTGCAGTGGGCCGATGTCGAAGCTGCTGGCTCCGAGCGGTGTGGTCGGCGCGCCGATGCGCGTCCAGTAATGAAACAGCGTGCCGTTGGCGCTGGCCACGACGCTGAAGCTGGCGATGCCGCCCTCCGGCGCGGTGAGGTCGGCCAGGTCTTGCGTGATGACGGGCACCGCGGGTGGCGGCGTTACGGTCAGCACCGCGCCGTTGCCGATGGCCACGCCGCCGGGGCTGTAGACCACCACGTTGTAAAGCGCGCCGTTGTCGGCGTTGGTAGTGGCCGCGGTGCTGTAGCCCGCGCAAGAAGTCGCGCCGTCGAGGGCGACGTTATTGCGCGTCCACTGGCACCGCGGTGCGGGGTTGCCGGTAACGGCCAGGCTGAAGGTGGCTGCCTGACCCTCGACCACGCTGCGGCCAGAGGGCTGGGCGCTGATCGCGGGCGCGCCCGGAGCTGGCAGCAGCACCAGGCCTGCGGCACTGCTGCTGGTGCTGCCCGCGCCGTTGCTGACCGTCACGCGGTAGCTTCCGGCATCGGCTGCACCCGCAGCGTCGATGACCAGCACCGCGCCATCGGCGCCTTGCAGTGCGCTGCCGTCACGCTCCCAGCGATAGCTCAGCGGCGCGCCACCGCTGACGGCCACCGCAAACACCGCGCGCTGACCCAGGGTCAGAACCTGTCCGGTGGGCTGCGTGGTGATGCTCGGTGCCTGCGTTACCGGCGGCTGAACGGTCTGCACGGTGAGCATGGCTGCGCTGCTGGTGATGCTGCCTGCCGCATTGAAGACGAGCACGGCAAAGCTGCCGCTGTCGCCTGCGCCCAGGTTGCTCAGCGTCAGCACCGGTGACGTGGCGCCCGCGACGAAGTTCCCGTCCCGTATCCACTGGTAGCTGATCGGTGCGGTGCCCGCGGCGACGACGGCGAAGGTGGCGCTGCTG
>JBBRVT010000091.1:0-11907 GCA_038246615.1 Burkholderiales bacterium | reverse complement strand
CATCTACGGCCATCGCAACAAGATCCACATCATCAACCTCGAGAAGACGCTGCCCAAGTTCGAGGAGGCGATGAAGTTCGTGCGCTCGCTCAGCGCCAAGCGCGGCACCATCCTGATGGTGGGCACCAAGCGCCAGGCGCGCGAGGTGGTGAACCTGGAAGCGCACCGCGCCGGCCAGCCGTTTGTCGACCAGCGCTGGCTCGGCGGCATGCTGACCAACTTCAAGACCGTCAAGGGTTCGCTGAAGAAGCTCAAGGACATGCAGGCCACCAAGGAAGGCGGCATGGAGTCGCTGTCCAAGAAGGAAGCTCTGATGTTCGACCGCGAGATCGCCAAGCTCGAGAAGGACATCGGCGGCATCCAGGACATGAGCGCCCTGCCCGACGCGCTGTTCGTGATCGACGTCGGTTACCACAAGATCGCCGTGGCCGAGGCCAAGAAGCTGGGCATCCCGGTGATCGGCGTGGTCGACACAAACCACTCGCCCGAGGGCATCGACTACGTCATTCCCGGCAACGACGACTCTGCCAAGGCCGTGGCGCTGTACGCCAAGGCCGTGGCCGACGCCGTGCTGGAAGGCAAGGCCAACGCGGTGAACGACGTGGTGGCGGCCGTGGCTGGCGGCGATGAATTCGTCGAAGTGCGCGAAGGGGCCTGAGCCCGTCGCCGGAAGGCCTTGAACCAGGGGCTGCGAAGCCCCTTTTTCACGCGCCCTGATCTGAACCAACCGGGTGCCAGCCGCGCACCCGAACGCTAGGAGATTCAAATGGCAACAGTGACTGCAGGCATGGTGGGCGAACTCCGCGCCAAGACCGATGCCCCGATGATGGAGTGCAAGAAGGCGCTGACCGAGGCCGAGGGCGACATGGTGCGCGCCGAGGAGATCCTGCGCGTCAAGCTGGGCAACAAGGCCGGCAAGGCCGCGGCGCGCATCACCGCCGAAGGCGTGATCGCCTACGCCGCCGCCCTGGGCGCCGGCGCGATGATCGAAGTCAATTGCGAAACCGACTTTGTCTCGAAGAACGACGCTTTTCTGGCCTTCGTCAAGCACTGCGCCGAACTGGTGGCCCAGCACCACCCGGTCGATGTGACAGCGCTGTCGGCCCTGCCGCTGAGCCAGGACGGGTTCGGTCCCACGGTGGAAGACGTGCGCAAGGGCCTGATCGGCAAGATCGGCGAGAACGTGGCCATCCGCCGCTTCAAGCGCTTCGGCGGCGGCAACGCGCTGGCGCACTATCTGCACGGCACGCGCATCGGCGTGGTGGTGGAGTACGTCGCCGGCAGCGACGCCCAGGCCGTCGCGGCCAAGGACGTGGCGATGCATGTGGCAGCGATGAAGCCTGCGGCGCTGTCGTCGGCCGCAGTGCCGGCCGAGCTGGTCGAGAAAGAGCGCAAGATCGCCGCCGAGAAGGCGGCCGAGAGCGGCAAGCCGCCCGAAATCGTTGCCAAGATGGTCGATGGCTCGGTGCAGAAGTTCTTGAAGGAGGTCTCGCTGCTCGACCAGGTCTTCGTCAAGGCCGCCGACGGCAAGCAGACCGTGGCCGCCTACCTGAAGGCCACCGGCACCCAGGTCAACGGCTTCACGATGTACATCGTGGGCGAAGGCATCGAGAAGAAGGTGGACGACTTCGCTGCCGAAGTGGCCGCCCAGGTGGCCGCTGCCAAGGGCGCCTGAGTGGCCTGCCGGCTGCCCGGGTGGCAGCCGGGCGGTGCGCTGTCCGGCCGGTCGCCGCCGGCGCCGACCCATACCCCGAGGTGCAGCCGCGGCCAACACCTTTCGGCGCCCTTAAACTCGCCCATCCCCATCCGGAGCCGCCTGCATGCCCGCCTACAAGCGCATTCTTCTCAAGCTGTCGGGCGAAGCCCTGATGGGCGACGACGCCTACGGCATCAACCACGCCACCATCGTGCGCATGGTGCGCGAGGTGCAGGAGGTGACAGCGTTGGGTGTGCAGGTGGCAGTGGTCATCGGCGGGGGCAACATCTTTCGTGGCGTCGCCGGCGGCTCGGTGGGCATGGACCGCGCCACCGCCGACTACATGGGCATGCTGGCCACGGTGATGAATGCGCTGGCCCTGGCCGACACGATGCAGCGTGAAGGCCTGACCGCGCGGGTGATGTCGGCCATCGCCATCGAGCAGGTGGTGGAGAGCTATGTGCGCCTCAAGGCGCTGCAGTACCTGGAGGAGGGCAAGGTGGTGGTGTTCGCCGCCGGCACCGGCAACCCCTTCTTCACCACCGACACCGCGGCGGCGCTGCGCGGCGCCGAGATCGGTGCCGAGATCATGCTCAAGGCCACCAAGGTCGATGGCGTCTACACCGCCGACCCCAAGAAGGACCCAGCGGCCACCCGCTATGCCACCCTCACCTTCGATGAGGCCATCACCAGGAACCTGCAGGTGCTGGACGCCACCGCGTTTGCGCTGTGCCGCGACCAGAAGCTGCCGATCAAGGTGTTCTCGATCTTCAAGCCCGGTGCGCTCAAGCGCGTGGTCATGGGCGAGGACGAGGGCACGCTGGTGCATGTCTGACCCTGTTCGATCCCCGCCTGAAACCTTGAGCCCGCCATGACCATTGCCGACATCAAGAAGACCGCCGACACCAAGATGGCCAAGTCCATCGATGCGCTGAAGAGCGACATGCAGAAGATCCGCACCGGCCGCGCCCACCCCGGCATCCTCGACCAGGTGAGCGTGGACTACTACGGCTCGATGGTGCCGATCAGCCAGGTCGCCAATGTCTCGCTGCTGGACGCACGCACCATCAGCGTACAGCCCTGGGAGAAGGGTCTGGGCGCCAAGATCGAGAAGGCCATCCGCGAGAGTGACCTGGGGCTGAACCCGGCCTCGCAGGGCGACTTGATCCGCGTGCCCATGCCGGCACTGACCGAAGAGCGCCGCCGCGACCTGACCAAGGTGGTGCGCCACGCCGGCGAGGACACCAAGGTGGCGGTGCGCAACCTGCGCCGCGACGCCAACGAGCAGCTGAAGAAGCTGCTGAAGGACAAGGCCGTCACCGAGGACGAGGAGCGCCGCGCGCAGGACGACGTGCAGAAGCTCACCGACCGCACCGTGGCCGAAATCGACAAGCTGGTGCACTCGAAAGAGGCGGAGATCATGGCGGTCTGATGGCCCCGCCCTGCAGCGCCTACGGCGCTCCCCCCCGGGGGGGCGAACCCAGCGGACCGGCCGAGCCGGCACTGCGGCTGCCGCCTGACAGCGGTGGCCGCAGCTGCGGCTGGCGGCGCGGCGCCGCCATCGGCCTCTGACATGAAGCGCGACTTGTTGGTGCCGCGCCATGTGGCCATCGTGATGGACGGCAACGGCCGCTGGGCCAAGCAGCGTTACCTGCCGCGCTTCTTCGGCCACAAGGCCGGCGTGGACGCGTTGGTGAAGGTGATCAACGCCTGCGCCGACCGTGGTGTCGAATACCTCACCGTCTTCGCCTTTTCGTCGGAGAACTGGAAACGCCCGGAAGACGAAGTCTCCGGCCTGATGGGGCTGGTGCTGGTGGCTGTCACCAAGTACCTGGCCAAGCTGGCGCGCGACGGCGTGAAGATCGTCATCGTCGGCGACCGCAACGCGGTGTCGGAACGGCTGCGCGCGGCCTGGGTCGAGGCGGAGGAAGCCACCCGCCACAACACCCGCATCACGCTGAGCGTGGCCTTCAACTACGGCGGCCGCTGGGACGTGGTGCAGGCCTGCCGGCAAGCGCTGGCCGACGGCCTGCAGCCCGACGAGATCACCGAGGCGCGGTTGTCGGGTTACATGGCGATGAAGCATGCGCCAGACCCCGATTTGTTCATCCGCACCGGCGGCGAGATGCGCATCAGCAACTTCCTGCTGTGGCAGGTGGCCTATTCGGAACTGGTGTTCACCGATTGCCTGTGGCCGGATTTCGACGTGCATGCGCTCGACGCCGCGCTGGCTGCCTATGCCGCGCGCGAGCGCCGCTTCGGCGCGGTGGCGCCGGCCCACACCGACGTGCCGGCCGGCTAGCACCGCATGCTCCGCCAGCGCGTGATCACTGCCGTGGTGCTGCTGGCGCTGCTGCTGCCAGCGCTGTTCGCACGCAGCCCGCTGCCGTTTGCGCTGTTCACCGGCGTGCTGATCAGCGCCGCCGGCTGGGAATGGGCGCGCCTGAACGGCGCGACCGGCACCGGCCCGGCGGTGGCCAGCGGTGCGCTGCTGGCCGCACTGTGCGGCGCCAGTCTGCTGCGCCTGCCGCAGATGGGCCAGGCCGGCGGGCTGTGGACTGTCGGCACGCTGGCCTGGATCGTCGGCGGCGCCCTGGTGCTGCGCGCCGGGCCGGCGGGCTGGCCGAAGTGGCCGCCGCTGCTGCGCTGGGCGCTGGGCCTGGGCCTGCTGTGGCTGGCCTGGCTGGCCATGGCCCAGGCGCGCACCATCGGCGTCAACTTCCTGCTGTCGGTGCTGTGCGTGGTGTGGGTGGCCGACATCTCGGCCTACTTCTGCGGCCGCGCCTTCGGCCGCAACAAGCTGGCGCCCACCATCAGCCCGGGCAAGAGCTGGGAGGGCGTCTACGGCGGCGTGGCCGGCGTGCTGCTGCTGGCGCTGGGCTGGATCGCCATGGAATCGCAGTTCAACCTGGACTCGGCCAGCGTCTTCAAGCTGCTGCAGCAGGCGCTGGGCTGGGGCGGCCTGTTGCTGGCAGCTTTACTGTTGACCGCGCTCAGCGTGGTCGGCGATCTGTTCGAATCGTTGGTCAAACGGGCCGCCGGCGTCAAGGATTCCAGCGCGCTGCTGCCCGGCCACGGCGGCGTGCTCGACCGCGTGGACGCACTGCTTCCGGTGCTGCCGGCGGCGTTGGCCCTGATCAGTCTCAAACCGCTTTGGTGAAAGCCCCGACGATGGTTCAACGTGTGTGCATCCTCGGCGCCACCGGCTCGGTGGGCGGCAGTACGCTGGACGTGATCGCGCTGCACCCCGGGCGCCATGAGGTCTTTGCGCTCACCGCCTTCCAGAAAGTGGATGCGCTGGCCGCGCTGTGCCTGCGCTGGCGCCCGCGCTTTGCCGCCGTGGGCACACCGGCGCAGGCCGATGCGCTGCACCGGCAGTTGCGCGCCGCCGGCATCGCAACCGAGGTGCTGCACGGCCCGCAGGCGCTGTGTGCGCTGGCGGCGCACCCCGAGGTCGACAGCGTGATGGCGGCCATCGTCGGCGCCGCCGGCCTGCCCGCCTGCCTGGCCGCCGCGCGCGCCGGCAAGCGGCTGATGCTGGCCAACAAAGAGGCCCTGGTGGTCGGCGGTCGGCTGTTCATGCAGGCGGTGCAAGACGGCGGGGCGCTGCTGCTGCCGATCGACAGCGAGCACTCCGCCATCTTCCAGTGCCTGCCTGAAGACCGCAGCGCCTGGGCCGAACGCATCGACCACATCGTGCTCACTGCCTCGGGCGGGCCGTTTCGCACCCGCGATCCGGCCACCCTGCACACGGTCACGCCCGACGAGGCCTGTGCCCACCCGAACTGGGTGATGGGCCGCAAGATCTCGGTCGATTCGGCCACGATGATGAACAAGGCGCTGGAAGTGATCGAGGCGCGCTGGCTGTTCGACCTGGCGCCCGAGCAAGTGCGGGTGGTGCTGCATCCGCAGAGCATCATCCACTCGATGGTGGTGTGCCGCGACCACAGCGTGCTGGCCCAGCTCGGCACGCCCGACATGAAGGTGCCGATCAGCGTGGGCCTGGCCTGGCCGGGCCGCGCGCCATCGGGCGCCGACGCGCTGGACTTCCTCGGTTGCAAGCCGCTGACCTTCGAGGCGGCCGACCACCAGCGCTTTCCCGGCCTGGGCCTGGCCTACGACGCACTGCGTGCGCCCGAGGGCAGCACCACGGTGCTCAACGCCGCCAACGAGGTCGCGGTGGCCGCGTTCCTGGCCGGCCGTGTGCGCTTCACCGACATCCACCGCATCAATGCCGCCGCCGTCAGCGGGCTGCTGCCCACACCGGCCGATGCCGCATCGCTCGACGACCTGCTGGCGCTCGATGCGCGCGCCCGCATCCATGCCCAGGCCCTGGCCGAGGAACTGACCCGATGATCACCACCATACTGGCCTTCTTGCTCACCCTGGGCGTGCTGATCGCGGTGCACGAGTACGGCCATTACCGGGTGGCCGTGGCCTGCGGCGTCAAGGTGCTGCGCTTCTCGATCGGCTTCGGCCAGGTGCTGTGGCGGCGGCAGAAGTCGCCCGCGCACACCGAGTTCGTGCTGTCGGCGCTGCCGCTGGGCGGCTATGTGCGCATGCTCGACGAGCGCGAAGGCCCGGTGGCGCCGCACGAGCAGCACATGGCCTTCAACCGCAAGCCGCTGTCGCAGCGCGCGGCCATCGTGCTGGCCGGGCCGCTGGCCAACCTGTTCCTGGCGGTGCTGCTGTACGCCAGTTCGCACTGGATCGGCGTGGAAGAGCCCAAGGCGGTGCTGAGTGCGCCGGCTGCCGGCAGCCTGGCCGAGCGTGCCGGCATGCGCTCTGGTGATTGGGTGCAGGCCTGGCAGAACGCCGACGGTGAATGGGTGGACCTGCGCTCGCTCAGCGACCTGCGCTGGCATGTCACGCAGTCCCTGATGGCCGCAACGCCGCTGCAGCTGCAGGTCAGCGATGTCGCCGGCCGCAGTGTCCGCCAGCTGCGCCTGGGGCTGGACGAACTCGGCACCCAGGAGATGGACGCCGACCTGGTCAAGCAGGTCGGCCTGGGCGGCCCCTACAGCGAGCCGGTGATGGGCGAGGTCAAGGCCGGCGGGCCGGCCGCCGCCGCCGGCCTGCGCCAGGGCGACCGGGTGCTGCGGGTCGACGGCCAGGCGGTGGGCGACGCCCAGGCGCTGCGCGAGCGCATCCGCGCCGCCGTGCAAGATGGCGCCGGTCGGCCGATGGTGTGGCAGATCGAGCGCAGCGGCCAGGTCAGCACGCTGGACCTGACGCCGCGTGCGGTGCGCGACGGTGACCGCACGCTCGGCCGGGTCGATGCCTTCATCGGCGCGCCGGCAGCCCTGGTCACCGTGCAGCTGGGGCCGATCGACGGCCTGGTGCAGGGCGCACAGCGCACCTGGGAGGTGTCGTCGCTGACCATCCGCATGATCGGCCGCATGCTGATCGGCGAGGCCTCGCTGCGCAACCTGAGCGGGCCGCTGACCATCGCCGACGTGGCTGGCCAGTCGGTGCAGCAGGGCCTGGCCTACTACCTGGGCTTCCTGGCCCTGGTCAGCGTCAGCCTGGGCGTGCTGAACCTGCTGCCCCTGCCGATGCTCGATGGCGGCCACCTCATGTATTACATTTTCGAGGCCCTGACCGGGCGCCCCGTGTCCGAGACCTGGCTGGCGCGCCTGCAGCGCGGCGGTATTGCCGTGCTGCTGATGATGATGTCGGTGGCCCTCTTCAACGATGTCGCCCGCTTGCTGGGCCTGCACTGATCGCTCATTCCCGATGCTTCCCCTGCCTCCCCATCGCCTGTACCGCCCTGCCATGGCCGTGGTGGCCATTGCCGCCGCGCTGGCCGCCCCCGCTGCCCAGGCGATCGAGCCCTTCGTGCTGCAGGACATCCGTGTCGAGGGCCTGCAGCGCACCGACCCGGGCACGGTGTTTGCCGCGCTGCCGTTCCGTGTCGGTGACACCTACAGCGACGACAAGGCCGCCGCCGCGCTGCGCTCGCTGTTCGCCACCGGCCTGTTCAAAGATGTGCGCATCGAGATCGAAGGCCGCATCGCAGTGCTGATCGTCGAGGAGCGCCCGGTCATCGAGACCGTCACCTTCGTCGGCCTGAAAGAATTCGACAAGGACGTGCTGGTCAAGTCGCTGAAGGATTCCGGCATCGGCGAGGGCCTGCCCTTCGACCGCGCACTGATCGACCGCGCCGAGCAGGAGATCAAGCGCCAGTACCTGTCGCGCAGCCTCTACGGCGCCGAGGTGGTGACCACCATCACCCCCACCGAGCGCAACCGGGTGAACGTCAGCTTCACCATGACCGAGGGCGACGCCGCCAAGATCAAAGAAATCCGCATCGTCGGCTCCAAGGTCTTTAAGGAAAGCGAGCTGATCGGCCTGATGGACCTGACCACCAGCGGCTGGCTCACCTGGTACACCAAGAACGACCGCTACTCGCGCGCCAAGCTCAACGCCGACCTGGACAACCTGCGCGCCTACTACCTGAACCGCGGTTACCTCGAGTTCAACGTCGAGAGCGCCCAGGTCACCATCTCGCCCGACAAACAGGATATCAGCCTCAACATCACCGTCAAGGAAGGCCAGCTCTACACCGTGACCGGCGTGCGCCTGGAGGGCGAGTACCTGGGCAAGGACGACGAGTTCAAGCAGCTGATCGGCATCCGTGCCGGCGAGCCCTACCGCGCCGCTGCCGTCACCGGCACCACCAAGGCCTTCACCAACCGTTTCGGCACCTTCGGCTATGCCTTCGCCCGGGTCGAGGCGCGCACCGAGATCGACCGTGCCGACGGCCTGGTCACCGTGGTGCTGGCGGCCGACCCACAGCGCCGGGTGTACGTGCGCCGCATCGACGTGGCCGGCAACACCCGCACCCGCGACGAGGTGGTGCGCCGCGAGTTCCGCCAGCTCGAGTCGAGCTGGTACGACGGCGAGCGCATCAAGCTGTCGCGCGAGCGGGTCGACCGCCTGGGCTACTTCAAGGACGTGGAAGTCACCGAGAACGAGGTGGCCGGCACTGCCGACCAGGTCGACCTCACTGTCAACGTCACCGAGCGGCCCACCGGCAACCTGCAGTTGGGCGTCAGCTTCTCCAGCGCCGACAAGCTGGCACTCAGTGCCTCGGTCAAGCAGGACAACGTGTTCGGCTCGGGCAACTACCTGGGCCTGGAGATCAACACCAGCAAGACCGGCCGCAGCCTGGTGTTTTCGACTGTCGACCCGTACTTCACGGTGGACGGCATCTCGCGTGGCCTCGACCTGTACTACCGCACCTCGCGCCCGTTCAACAGCCTGGGCGACCAGTACCAGATCGCCAACCCGGGTGGCGCCATCCGCTTCGGCGTGCCGTTCTCCGAGTTCGACACGGTGTTCTTCGGCATCGGCATCGAGCAGACCAACATCGGCACCAGTTCGGGCATCCCGGCGCAGTACTTCAACTACCGCCGTCTGTACGGCGCCAATTCCACCTCGCTGCCGCTGACGCTGGGCTGGGCGCGCGACCAGCGCGACAGCGCGGTCAGCCCCACGGCTGGCAAGTACCAGCGCGTCAACGTCGAGTGGAGCGTCGCCGGCGACGTGCGCTTCATCCGCACCAATGCGCAGTACCAGCAGTTCTTCCCGATCTGGCAGAAGCTCACGCTGGGCCTGAACGGCGAGATCGGCTGGGGCATCGGCCAGGGCAACCGGCCGTACCCGGTGTTCAAGAACTTCTACGGCGGCGGACTGGGCTCGGTGCGGGTGTTCGAGCAGAACTCGCTCGGTGTGATCGACCCCACCGGCGCCTATGTCGGCGGGGCGCGCAAGATCAACATCAACAGCGAGCTGTACTTCCCGGTGCCCGGTACCGGCAACGACAAGTCGCTGCGCATCTTCGCCTTTGCCGACGCCGGCAACGTCTGGCGCGAAGGCGAGAAGATCACCACCAGCAGCCTGCGGGCGTCGGCCGGCCTGGGCCTGTCCTGGATCTCGCCGGTGGGCCCGCTGAAGCTCAGCTGGGGCGCGCCGTTGAAGAAACAGCCCACGGATAGAATCCAGCGTTTCCAATTCCAGATCGGGACTGCGTTCTGATGACCACGATGACTTTGACGTCCCTGGCCGCTTCCAGCCTGATCGGCCTGTCGGCCCTGCTGGCCACCGGCACCGTGCTGGCGCAAGAACTCAAGATCGGCTATGTGAACAGCGAGCGCGTGCTGCGCGAGGCTTCCCCGGCCAAGGCTGCGCTGGCCCGCATGGAGGCTGATTTCAGCAAGCGCGACAAGGACCTGAACGACCAGGCCGGCAAGCTCAAGGCCGCCGCCGACAAGCTGGAGAAAGACGCGCCCACGCTGCCCGAGAGCGAACGCAACCGCCGCCAGCGTGAACTGGTCGAGCAAGACCGTGATCTGCAGCGCAAGCGCCGGGAGTTCCAGGAAGACCTGAACCAGCGCCGCAATGAAGAGACCGCCGGCATCGTCGAGCGTGCCAACAAGGTCATCAAGCAGATCTTCGAGGGCGAGAAGTACGACCTGATCCTGCAGGACGTGGTCTTCGCCGGCCCGCGGGTCGACATCACCGAGAAGGTGATCAAGGCCCTCAACGCCGCGCCTGGCGGCAAGTAGGCAGCCCGTGGCCACCCCGGTGCGGCTGGCCGATGTGGTGGCCGCGCTGGGCGGTGAGCTGCACGGCGACGGCGACCAGCCCATCGGGCGGCTGGCGCCGCTGGAAGCGGCCGACGCCCACAGCCTGAGTTTCCTGGCCAACCCACGCTATGCGGCCCGCATGGCCGCATCGGCCGCCGCCTGCGTGATCGTGGCGCCGGCCCAGCAGGACCTGGCCATGGCGCGCGGCGCGGCCATCGTCACGCCCGACCCCTATCTCTACTTCGCCCGGCTCACCCAGTGGTGGGCCGCACGCACGCGGGCTGCGGCCGCCTGCGGCGTGCATGCCAGCGCGGTGGTGGAACCCGGCGCGGTGGTGCATGCCAGTGCCGCCATCGGCGCGATGGCCTACCTGGGCGCCGGTGCGCGCATCGGCGCCGGTGCCGTGATCGGCAGCCATGCCCACATCGGCGCCGGCGCGGTGGTGGGCGAGGGCACCCGCCTGGCGCCGCGCGTCACGCTCGGTGACGGCTGCGTGGTCGGCGCGCGCGGCATTCTGCACAGCGGCGTGGTGATCGGCGCCGACGGCTTCGGCTTCGCGCCCGGCCAGGGGCAGTGGGTCAAGATCGAGCAACTGGGCGCGGTGCGCATCGGCGACGATGTCGAGATCGGCGCCAACACCTGCGTCGACCGTGGCGCGCTCGACGACACGGTGATCGACGACGGCGTCAAGCTCGACAACCTGATCCAGGTGGGCCACAACGTGCACATCGGCGCGCACTGCGCCATGGCCGGCTGCGTCGGCATCGCCGGCAGCGCGAAGATCGGCAAGCATTGCACCGCCGGTGGTGGCGCCATCATCCTGGGCCACCTGGAACTGGTGGACCATGTGCACATCACCGCCGCCACGGTGGTCACCCGCTCCATCCTGAAGCCTGGCCAGTACAGCGGCCTGTTTCCCTTCGATGACAATGCGTCGTGGGAGAAGAACGCTGCCACGCTGCGTCAGCTGCACACCCTGCGCGACCGGATTCGGGCGCTGGAGAAGAAGACACCATGACCGCCCCTGTGCTCGACATCCATCGCATCCTGAAACTGCTGCCGCACCGCTACCCGATCCTGCTGGTCGACCGGGTGCTGGAGCTCGAGAAGAACGTGCGCATCAAGGCATTGAAGAACGTCAGCATCAACGAGCCCTTCTTCGCCGGCCACTTTCCGCAACGGCCGGTGATGCCCGGCGTGCTGATGCTGGAAGCCCTGGCGCAGACGGCTGCGCTGCTGTCGTTCGAATCACTGGGCCAGGAGCCGGACGAGAACACCGTGGTGTATTTCGTCGGCATCGACGGTGCGCGCTTCAAGCGGGTGGTCGAGCCGGGCGACCAGCTGATCCTCGAAGCCAGCATCGACCGCGCCCGGGGCGGCATCTACAAGTACAAGACCCGCGCCAGCGTGGACGGCGAGACGGCGGTCGAAGCCGAGCTGATGTGCACCATGCGCAAGGTGGCTTGAGGAGGCGGGCATGGGCACGGGCCTGATCCACGCCACCGCGCTGATCGATGTGCAGGCCGAGCTTGCCGCAGATGTCACCGTGGGCCCCTATGCCGTGATCGGCCCGCATGTGCGCATCGGCGAGGGCAGCAGCATCGGCGCGCATTGCGTCAT
>JBBRVT010000090.1:0-11950 GCA_038246615.1 Burkholderiales bacterium | reverse complement strand
GCGGCGGTAGCTGATGAACAGGTCGTTCTTGAACTGCGGCAGATAGCCCATGGTGTCGGTGCTTGCTCGGGCGGTCGGTCAGGGGTGCTTGGGATCGGCCGGCGCGGTGCCTGGTGCGGCCGATGGGTCGGGCGCGGGGTCGGCCGGCGTGTCGTCAGCCCGCTCGGGGGCTGGATCGGCCGGGCCGGCAGTCTCGGCGGTGGACGGGTCGGTGGTGTCGGTGGTGTCGGTGGACGCGCCGGCGGCGGGCCCGGCAGGGTCTGCCGGTTCGGCAGCCACGGTGGTGGCCGCAGCCGCGCCCAGCACCGCTGCCGCGGCGACCGGTGCAATCGGATAAGCAGCTGCAGTGGGTGCGGCAGCGGGCGCTGGCGCGCCGGCCGTGCCGCCCTGTCCCGCCTGGGCCCCAGGCGCCCCGCCATTCTGCGCGGCTTGCGACCAATCGCTCACCCAACCGCCATGCTCGGCGGCAATTGCACGCTCCACTTCGTCGACCAGCCGCAGCACACGGGCCGGGGTGTCGCGGTCGGGCGCCACGGCCCATTCATCGCGCAGGGTCTTCAACAGGTCATGGGTGGCGAAGTACTTGGCCGCCAGCTCCAGGTTGCGGGTGCCGGCGATGTGGCTGCTGACCGCTGCCGCGGTGGTTGCGATCAGCGCCAGCCACGGGGCCAGCGGCGAGTTCTGCACCGCGTCGGGCGTGGCCGCAGCCGGCAGCAGGTTGCCGGCCAGCGCGCCCAGCAGCACTGTCAGCAGCCCCAGCAGGAATTCCAGCTGCTGCAGCCGCTGGGCGCTGCTGCCCGCTTCCCTGCTGCTCTTGCGGTAGTAGGTGATCTGGCCTTCCAGCCGGTCGGTCAGGTAGTCGGACAGCACCATCGCGGTCTTGCGCTGGCGCGGCTCGGGGTTGGCCGTGGCTGCCAGCAGGGCCAGGTCGGCTGCTGCCCGCTTGATCGCACGGCAGCGCCGCACCAGGTTGCCCGGGCCTGCGGGGTCGGGCGGCTGGCTGCCATCGTCCAGCGGCACCGGGGGCAGGGCGCCCATCAGGTGGCGGAAGATGGCCTCCTTGAGCAACTCGGCCACGTTGCGGGCGCGGGTCCAGGCCAGCACCCGGTCGGCCGACAGCAGCCGCTGCTGCAGGAAGGGCACCAGCGCCAGCAGCAGCACGCCCAGCGTGGCCACCATCTTCTGGTCGACGCTGCCGCTGCCCATGCTGCCAGCCAGCAGGCTGAGGAACAGACCGGCCACGCCCGCCACCGCTGCGCGGTTGCGCCAACGGCGGATGGAATCCCCCAGCTGGTTGGCCACCTGCGACCACAGCGCCTGGTCGGCCCAGGCCGAGGCCACGGCCTGTTGCGGGTCAGCCAGCATGACGGCAGGCGTGACGGCAGGCGTGACGGCAGGCGCAGCAGGCGCGTCAGCCGCAGCGGGTGCGGGCGGGTTGTCCATGGTTCCTCCAGCGGCTGTTCTGCTCGGCGCCCTGGAGCGCTGCCGCTGTCGTGGCGGCGCGCCTGGGGGCCCTCTCAGCCCGTGGCTTTCCGCACGCCCGGGCGAAATTTAGTATTGCATGGAACACGCGGCCACCGCCCCTGGGGCCAGCCCCACAATCCAGCCGCCATGCCCCCGTCCGACCCTGCCGACCTGCCGCCCAACCGGCCGCCCAACCCGCAGCCCAATCCGCCGTCCGCCCCGCCGCCCGCCCCGGTGCCTGCCCAGGTGCACACCAGCATCTGGGTGACGCTGCGCCACCGCCACTTCCGCAGCCTGTGGATCGCCAGCGCGGCCTACTTCATCGCCAATGCGATGCACGGCATGGCCGCCAGCTGGCTGATGGTCGAGCTCACCGGCTCCAGCTTTCTGGCCGCGCTGGTGCAGACGGCGGTGTTCCTGCCGATGTTCGTGCTGGCGCTGCCGGCGGGCGTGCTGGCCGACACCACCGACCGCGGCCGGCTGATCCTGGCGGCGCTGGCGGTGCAGGCAGTGTCCATCGTGCTGCTGGCGGCGCTGATGTTCGCCGGCTGGGGCGGGCCGGCCACGCTGCTGCTGTTCACCTTCATCACCGGCTGCTGCACGGCGATGCTGTCACCGGCGTGGAATTCAGCGGTGGGCGAGATCCTGCCGCGCGACGAACTGCCGCAGGCGATCATCGCGATGAGCATCGCCTACAACGGCGCGCGGGCGCTGGGCCCGGCGCTGGCCGGCCTGGTCTTCGGCCTGGCCAGCGGCATGGGCGGCATGCTGGCTGGTGGCGGCACGGTGTTTGCACTGGCGCTGGCCGGCACTGCGGTGATGGCCTGGAGCTTCTACCGCCGCCCGCCCAGGCCCCACCCGCCGAGCAAGCTGCCGCCCGAGCGGCTGTGGGGCGGCACGCTGGCCGGGCTGCGCTATGCCTGGCATGCCGAGACCATCCTGGCGCAACTGGTGCGCACGGCGGCCTACAGCGCCGCCGGCTCGGCGCTGTGGGCGCTGCTGCCGGTGATCGGCCAGCAGCGCCTGGGCCTGGGTGCAGAGGGCTTCGGCGGCCTGATGGCCTGCCTGGGCACCGGCGCGGTGGCCGCCGGGCTGATGCTGAGCCGCATCCGCCAGCGCCTGGGGCTGGAGCGCCTGGTGGCCTGGTGCTGCGTGCTGTTTGCGGGGGTGATGGTGGTGGCCGTGCTGTCGCGCTGGGCGCTGCCGGTCTACATCGCGCTGGTGCTGGGTGGTGGTGCCTGGATGAGCGTGATGAGCACCTTCAACACCGCCACCCAGACCAGTGCACCGCCCTGGGTGCGCAGCCGCGCCACCGCGATGCATGTGCTCAGCGCGCTGGGGCCGTTTGCGCTGGGCTCGGCCTTCTGGGGCGCGGTGGCCGGGCTGCTGGGGCTGCAGGGCGCGTTGCTGGCCGCCGCCGCGCTGATGCTGGCCAACCTGCTGCTGGCGCGGCGCTTCCCGCTGCGCATGGGCGCGATCACCGAGGTGACGCAGGCCCCGTTCAAGAGCCTGCTGCTGGCCGACGAGCCCGACCCCGCTGCCGGCCCGGTAGCGGTGGAGCTGAGCTACCGCATCGACCCCGCGCAGGCCGAGGCCTTCCTGGCGCTGGCCATCGGGCTGAAGGGCCCGCGCCGGCGCGACGGCGCCACCCTGTGGCGCATCTACCGCGACCTGGACGACCCTGGCCGGTATGTGGAGCGCTTCATCGTCACCAGCTGGGCCGACTACTTGCATCAGCGTGCCCGCCAGACCGTGGCCGACCAGTCCATCGAGGCCGAATTGCGCGCGTTGCTGCTGCCCGGCGAGCGGGTGGTGATGCAGCACTACATTGCAGAGCGGTGAATCTCTGTCGGGCGGTGTCAGCGCGCTGCGGTCTCGCCTTGGTGCGTGCAATCGGGGCAGTGGCCGTGGAACCGCAGGTCCACACCCTCCAGCGCAAAGCCGACAGGCAAGCTGGGCTGCCGAGGCGGACGGGTGGGCATGCAGAACACGCGGCCGCAATCGTCGCAATGGAAGTGCGAATGCACCGCATGGTCGGTGCCATCGACCAGGCTGAAGCGGCCGGTGCGGTCGTCGCCGACATGGCGCATGGCCAGCCCGGCATCGACCAGGCTGTCGAGCACCCGGTACAGCGTGACCCGGTCTGTTCCTGCCGGCAGCCTGGCTTCGAGCTCGGCATGGCTCACGGCAGCACTTGCATCGGCCAAGGCCTGCAGAACCAGCAGCCGTGCAGTCGTGCGGCGCAGGCCACGCGCGGCCAGCCGTTGGCCCCAATCTGGCGCAGCGCCGGCGGGCGCAGCCTCGACCACTTTGGAAACAGACTTGCGCCGGGTGCTCATGGCCAGGATTCTGGCACCCTGCCGCAGCCGCGATCGGTGCTGCGGCCGCTAATCAGTGCGGATTTGCCGGACTCAGCATGTGCAGGTAACGGTTGCCCACCAGGTCGATAGCGCTGATCTGCGCCACCAGCCAGTGGCCGCGCCAGCCGGGCCGGGCCGGCCAGCCTGCTTGAAGAACGCCGCCGGCCGGTGCGCCGGTGGTGCCCAGGGTCTGGCGCCAGCGCAGCACTTCAGGGCCGCCATCGGCATCCGCAGCCACCGGGGACCGCCACCAGGCCAGGTCCAGGCTGGCCAGGCGTTGGCCCGGATCCAGCGGCGCCTGCCAAGGCCACTGCACTGCCAGCATGTCCTCGGCCAGCTGCGCATCGGCCGCCAGCAGCCAGGCAAGCGAGGGCTGCGCGTCGGCCCGGTCGGCGAGCATGAAGCGCGCAAACAACTGCGCGCGCCGTGCCCACAGCGCGTCGGCGGTGGCCGGTGTGCCGGGCAGCGGGGCTTCCACGCTGCCGATCTCCAGCCCTTGGCTGTCCAGCAGCGCAAAACGGTAGCGTGCACCGGCGCGCAAGCCTTGCCAGGCCTTTGCGCAGGCCTCGGCCTCAGCGGCATCGGCCGCTGCTTCGCACCAGCCCAGGCGCACGCCATGCCAGCCTGCATCGCCTTGTGCATCGCCCACCAGCGACCAGGCATCGCTGACCGGCCGGCCCGCCTGGCGCGGCGGCGGCTGCAACAGCAACCCGGTGGTGGGCAGCCCAGGCCCGGTGACGCGCGCCTGCATGGCGCGTGGGTCCACCCGCCGCGCGTCCAGTGCCAGCTGAATGTAGCGATCGACTTGCCCACTGGGCGCCGCCAGCAGCCGGCTGTGCATGCGGTAGGCCAGCAGGCGTTGCGCCGGCTCCGCGTCGGCCAGGCGGAACTCACCCAGCACGCCGAACAGGGCCGCGCCCGGCTGTTGCAGGTCCAGCACGCCGGCCTCCGGCAGCCCCTGCTGGCCGCCGGCCACATGGCAGCGCTGGCTGATCGTGGTGCTCGGCAGCAGCACCACGCTGGCCGGGCACACCACGGCAGCCTGGGCCAGCAGTTCGGCGGTCGGCATGGGACGGGGCCCCAGCACGGCCAGGTTGTGCACCGCCGCGCGTGCCGGCCGGCCGTCGCCCAGCCAGTGCCAGCCGCCGCCGGGTTGCGGCTGCAGCCACATCTGCTGCTCCTCGGGCTGGGCCGCCCCCACGGCATGCCAGCCGAACTGCAGCAGCAGCCGGCCATCATCGGCCAGTTGCAGCAGGCGCGGGCTGCCGAAGCGTGCGCCACGCAGGCTGTGGCCGCCCAGCGCGGGGGGGTCGTCGCGCAGCAGCACCCGGGCGATGTAGGCCTCGGCGTCCAGCCCGCCATCATGGAAGCCCGGGGCCAGACGGCTGCGCAGCCGTGCCGCGTCGGGCAGCGTGCCGGCAAACAAGGCCGTCCAGCCATCCAGGTGCTGGGCCAGTGCCGGCAATTGCCGCACGGCGGCCAGGGCCTGTGCACCAGGTGCCGGCAAGGGCGCATGGGCTGCCAGCTGGCCGGGCCGCAGCAGCAGCGCATCACCCGGTGGCTGCCCGGCGTGGCGCAGCAGGTAGCCGTCTTCGGCGGGCTGCAACTGCAGCAGGTCGAGCGCGGCGTCCAGGCCTTGGTGGTCCATCTGCACCGGGCTCAGGCGCAGGTCCACTGCGGCGGGCACGCCGGCGGCGTCGAGCAGGCCGCGCACCAGGGCCTCGGCCTGCTGCTCGGCCTGACGCAAGGCATCGGCACCGATGCGTTGGAAATCCACCCGCTCGGCCGCCAGCAGGTCGGCCGGCCGGCCGCCCAGCACCTGTGCGGCGATCAGTTCGGTCAACGGGCTCACCAGCACCGCGCGGGTGCCCACCTCGGCGGCGCGGCACAGGCTGTGCAATTGCACCGGCGCACCGCCCAGGGTGCCGGTGGCCTGCAGCAGCAGCGGGCCGCTCAGCCCGCTGACGGCCAGGTCGTAGCCGCCCAGGGCATCGGTGCGGCCCTGCACTTCGCGGCCCTGGGCGTCGCGGATGCGCAGCAGCGCATCGGCCAGCGGCGCGCCGGCCACCACCTGGCCCTGCAGCCGGCCGGGCCGGCAGCTGTCGCAGGGCGCGCCTTCCAGTTGCTGGGCGTCGGGCAGCAGCAGGCTGTCGGGCGCGGCGTCGCTGCTGCCGCCACCGCAGGCCGACAGCAGCAGGGCCAGCACGATCAACAGGCCGGTGGCGAACAGGTGACAGGGCTGGCGGATCGGCTGGCGTGTCAGCTGGAGGGTCAGCAGGCGGTTCACCATGACGACTCCAGGCCCAGTTGCAGGCTGCGGCCCGGCTCGGGCGCGAACATGCGCAGAAACGAGGTGCTGTTGCGGATGGCCTGGTTGCCCAGATTGCGGCCGATCAGGAACAGCGCCAGCGGCTGTGCGCCCTCGGCGTCGGGCCGGGTCCAGCGCAGACTGGCGTCCAGGCGGGTGTAGGCAGCAGTGGCCTGCTCGTTCAGGCCGGGGCGCTGCTGCGCCTGGCCGCGTGTGAGGCGGGCATCGGCCCGCCAGGGGCCGCCCTGCCAGTCGGCCGCCAGGCCGGCGCGGGCCGGGGGCAGCCGCGGCACGTCGGTGCCGTCGCCCAGGCGGCCGCGCACCGCATCGGCAAAGGCCTGCAGCCGCAACGTGCCTGCTTGCAGGCGCAGGCTGCGCGACAGCTCCAGCTCGAAACCTTGCAGCCGCGCGGCCATCTGCGCGCGCTTGGTGGCGGGCAGGCAGCGGTCCAGCCGGGTGCACACCGCCTGCGGCACGCCTTCCTCGGCCTCGTAGAACCAGCCCAGGCTGCGCTGCACGATGTAGCTGTCGCTGCGGTACAGGTAGGCATTGGCGCGCAGCACGAAGCCGGCCTGGCGCTGCACCCAGGCCAGGTTCCAGGCGGTGATGCGCTCACTCACCAGGCCGCTGTTGCCGAAATCGAAGCTGCGGGTGGCCAGGTGCGGCCCGCCGGCATACAGCTCATGCACCTCGGGCGCACGCCCCACCTGCCACAGGCTCAGGCCCAGGCTGCTGGCCTCGGTCCCGGTGCCGAACTGGCGTTGCACCGACAGCGACGCACTGCGCGGCCAGAAGCGCCGTGGCGGCAGGGTGCGCACTTGCCCCAGCACCTGCATGCCCTGCTCGGGCCGGAACTGCTGCCACTCGGCACGCAGGCCCAGTTCCACCCGCCAGGGCGCCGGCTCCCACTGTTGCACCGCAAACACCGCCGCGCCGTCGATGCGCGTGGGCGGCACGAACGACTCCGGGCCCACCGCCGCAAAGCGCCGCGTCTGCCATTGCAGGCCCAGGCTGCCGGGCCACTGCGCCCGCCAGCGGTGGTCGAGTTCGGCGCGCAGTTCGGTCACCCGGTTGGTGAAGGTGGTGCTGACGCGACCGGCATCGATCTCGTCATGGGCGTAGTCCACGCCCACGCCGCGCAGGCGCAGCAACGGGGCTTCGGCCATGCCGGCGGCCGGCAGGGGTTGCTCGATGCGCAGGTCCAGCCGGTCGGCCTGGGCCAGCACCCGCACCAGTTCGTCGGGCGGTGCGGGCTCGCCCGGCGCGGGTGTGTGCACATGCGAATGCCCGCCGGGCGGGATGCCGTAATCTTGCCGCAGGCGTGAGAACGACAGCCCGGCCACGCCCTCGCCCACCAGCCTCGCGACGCCCAGCGCGCCGCCCTCGGTGGTGGCGGCGGTGTTGTCGATCCGGCCGTCGCTGTTGCGGGTGCTCAGCAACTGGAACTGCCGGCGCACTGCGGCTTCGTCCACCGCCAGGCCGCGGATCGGCACATCGCCCTGCCGCCGGCCGTGCAGGTCGGCATGCCAGGCCCAGCCGGCGGGGCCGGGTGCATCCAGGCGCAGCACCGCCAAGGCCGAATTGCCGGTCCCCGCGCGCAGGTCGACACGCGCCTGCGCCTGCTCTGGCCGTTGCAGGGGGATGCGGCCTTCGTCGATGTCGATGGCGCCGCCGATGGCGCCGCCGCCGAAGCGGATGGACGCCGGACCGCGCAGCACCGTGATGCGTTCGGCCAGTGCCGGCTCGACCATTGCGCCATGGTCGGCACTGACGGTGGACGCATCGTGGATGCCCACGCCGCCCACCATGGCCCGCACCCGCGCGCCGCCCTGGCCGCGGATCAATGGCAAGCCCACGTTCGGGCCGAAGCTGGCATTGGCCGTGCCCAACTCTGCTTCCAGCGTGGCGCCCAGCGTGCTGGCTGCCTGCTGGCGCAGCCGCACCCCTGACAGGCGGCTCTCGGGCTGCAGGGCATCGGTGGCCGACGCGTCGCGGCTGCCCCGCACCTCCACTTGCTGGGTCGCCTGGGCGGGCTCTGCGCCTGCGGCCATGGCCCCCGCCGCCATGGCCCCCACCGCCAGCCAGCCCAGCACCGCCGGCCGCCACCCTGCCAGCGCGCGCCCCCCACCCACAAAGACAAGCATCGACGTAGCGCGCACCCGGGAACCCTGCAGATCGCCGGCGCGCCAGGCACCGTGTCTGCGGGACTATACATGCAACTAAATTGCGAATAGAGTGCAATCTGGTTGCAAGTAACCGGTACCGCCCGGGTCTGGCCCGCAAGGTTGGCACCGGGCACGCCGGTCCGATCCATCACCAATCCCTTTGTCCGCTTCTGGAGGAACCACCCATGTCCCGCGCCCTTCCCACTCTGCTTGCCGCCGCCGCCCTGTTCAGCCTGCTGCCGTTGGCCGTTCAAGCGCAGGAACTGCACGCTGGCGACATCGAGATCAGCGTGGTCGCCAACCGGCTCACGGTATCGGGCAATCATGTGTTCCATGCCGATGGCAGCCCGGTGTTCGAGGGTGACTTCGGCGACTTCGCGGGTGGCCCCCTCCGCACCGATGATCCCGGCTTTGACAGTGACGACGGGACCTTTCTGGTCGGCACCATCATCAACTACACCGCCTTGGGCAGCCTGAAATACTGGAACGGCAGCACCTGGCATGCCACGGTGCCGGCCAACGAATTC
Source organism: Burkholderiales bacterium (assembly GCA_038246615.1). GTDB lineage: Bacteria > Pseudomonadota > Gammaproteobacteria > Burkholderiales > Burkholderiaceae_C > Pseudaquabacterium. The sequence continues at coordinate 3,126 of JBBRVT010000090.1, read as the reverse complement.
GTGCGCCTGGACGGCAACCTGGGTGAAGAAACGTTCTGGACGGTGTCGGGCGTCACCGGCGCCATCAGCGGGCTGGTCGGCCAGGCGGGCATCAACGGAACTGTCCACGAGCACCTCGACTTCCGGGTGGGGCGTGCGGGCGGCGTGCCGGCCGTTGGCGCTTACCTGTTTCAGCTGCAGCTCACTGCCGACAACGGCTACCTGCCGTCCATGCCGTACTACATGGCGATGAACCGCGGCCTCTCCGTTGACGCATTCGAGACTGCCGTGGCCGCCGTGCCCGAGCCGCAGACCTGGGCCCTGATGCTGGGCGGCCTGGCCATCGGCGCGTTCGCCCTGCGCAACCGCCGCCACTGATGCCTGGCGTCCGGCGCATGCCGCTGCTGGCGGCATGGTTGCTGGCGTTGTGGCTGTGGCCCCTGGCGGCCTGGGGCCAGCACTTCGACATCGAGCTGCGCACCAGCGGCGGGCCGGTGGCCGGCAGCCGCATCACCACCGAGTTTTACGGCGATCTGGGGCTGGCCGGTCTGCTGCCGATCGATGCGGCCAGCGGCGCCAAGATCTTTCCCGGTTACTTCGGTGATCTGGAGGGTGGCCCCTTCCTGACCGACGACCCTGGCTTCCAGGCCTTTGCCGGCACATTCCTGCGTGGCGAGGTTTTGCACTTTCGCGCCCAGGGCAGCCTCCAGTACTGGAACCCGGCCACCGGCCGCTGGGGGCCTGCGCCCAGCCAGGTGACGGTGGCGCTGTTCGGCGGCATCCCTCTGGATGTGTTGATCGGCTACACCGAGAACCCGGTGCAATGGCAGGCGCTGTATGACTACCACGCGGCGGGCACCCGCTTCTCCAGCACTGGCGTGCAGGGGCCGCTGACGGCGGCCATCGACGATGCCAGCCGCACTGGCGGTTTCCATGCCCACCTGGACTGGAAGATCAGCACCGGCAGTGGCGAGCCACCGGTGGGTGCCTACCTGGTGGGCATCTCGTTGTGGTCGCCAGCCCAGGCGGGCGGGCTGCCCAAGTACCTGGAGTCTGCGCCAGTGCTGATCGTCTTCGAGCGTGGCATCAGCGCTGCGCAGATGGCCGACGCCATCCGCGCCCGGGTGTTGCCGCCAGCGCCTGCCCGTTGCACTGCCCAGGCCCTGGGCTGGCAGCAGAACGCCACCGGTTGCAGCGCCGATGCAGCCGAGACGGCGTCTGGCGTGCTGGCCGCACTCACCGACGACACCGGCCCGGCCGTGGGCAGTGCCAGCTTCCGCTGCGACGATGGGCGCTTCAGCCTGGCCGGTGCGGCCAGCTGCAGGGTGCGCCAGGCTTGCGCGGCCACGCCGCTGGACTGGCAGGTGGACGGCCAGCGCTGCAATGCTGCCGCGCCCGCCAGCGGCCATGGCGAGCGCCTGCGGCTGGACGCCGCAGGTGGCCTGATGCTGGGCAGTGCGGAATTCCGTTGCGACGATGGCCGCTGGTCCGCTGCCGAAGCGGCCCGCTGCGCGCCGGTGCCGCCGCGCGACTGCGCCGCGACCCTGGTGCCCTGGCAGCAGCTTGGTGCCGCTTGCCAGGCCACGCTGCCGGCCGGTCTGTCAGGCGGGGTGGTGACAGCCATCGATGCCAGCGGCCCGGCCACCGGCAGCGCCCCCTGGCGTTGCACCGATGGCAACTGGCTGCCTGCCGGCGCGGCCGTTTGCGCGTTGCCGCGTGCCTGCACAAGCAGTTTGTTGCAGTGGCAGGTGGGCGCCCAGAGCTGCCAGGCTGGTGCGGCCGACAGCCCGTCGGGCGAGACGGTCCAACTCACCGACACCGTCGCGCCGGCGCTGGGCCAGGCCGCGTTTCGCTGCGACGACGGCCGTTGGATCGCGTCGGGCGCGGCCAGCTGTGCTGTGCCGCCGCCACGTGACTGCCTGGCCCAGGCCCTGGCCTGGCAACAGGGTGATGCCAGCTGCCAGGCGCTGGTGCCGGCAGCCACCGCAGGCACCAGCCTGGTGGCCACCGACGGCCTGGCGCCGGCCACCGGCCAGGCCGCGTTCCAGTGCGTGGACAGCCAGTGGACGCCGCAGGGCAGTGCCAGTTGCAGCGCGCCGCGCGCCTGCATGGCCGCTGCACTGCAGTGGCAGCAGGATGCGCACCAGTGCAGCGGCAGCCTGCCCGCAGCGGCATCGGGCCAGCAGCTGCTGGTGACCGACAACGCTGCGCCCACGCTGGGCAGCGCCAGCGCGCGCTGCCATGACGGGCAGTGGAGCGCCCCACAAGAGGCGCGCTGCGCCCCGGCCCTGGAGCGCGACTGCCTTGCCCAGGCGCAGAGCTGGCTGCGCGAGGGGGTGCAGTGCGAGGCCCAGGTGGCCGCTTCCACGGCGGGCAGTCTGGTGACCGTGGTGGACGGCACCGGGCCGGCCACCGGCAGTGCCCGACTGCGCTGCAGTGACGGCCGCTGGGCGCTGGCCGAGGTACTGGCCTGTGCCACGCCGCTGCCCTGTGCCGCCGAACAGCTGGGCTGGGAGGTTGCCGGCCAGCGCTGCATTGCCAGTGCTGCGGCCACGCCAGCGGGGGGGTCGGTGCTGCTCATCGACACCACGGTGCCCACGCTGGGCGCTGCCAGCGCACGCTGCACCGGTGGGCGCTGGCAACTCGGCAGCGACGCCAGCTGCGCCCTGCCGCCGCCGGCCGACTGCCCAGCCCAGACCCAGGACTGGCGCGAGGCCGATGCCAGCTGCAGTGCAGGCCTGGCGCGCGGCGCCAGCGGCAGCAGCGCGCTGGCCACCGACGGCACCGGCCCTGCCACCGGCCTGGCGCGCTACCAGTGCACCGACGGACGCTGGGCGGCCGAAGGTGCCGGTCGCTGCAGCCGCCCGCCGCAGGAATGCGCCGCGCAAGTCCTTGCCTGGACGGTGCAGGGCTTGCCCTGCGAAGCAGCCATGCCCGCCACGGCGTCGGGTGCCGAGTCCCTGGCCGACGACCGGCAGGGGCCGGCGCTGGGCCAGGCTGCATTCAGCTGCCTGGACGGGCAGTGGCGGGCCAGTGGCGCTGCCGCCAGCTGTGCCGTGCCCGACTGCCCGGCCCAGGCGCTGCGCTGGCAGCAGGGCGGCCACGCCTGCGAAGCGCCGTTGCCGCGCACCCGTGCCGGGGCCTTGG
>JBBRVT010000089.1:0-11956 GCA_038246615.1 Burkholderiales bacterium | reverse complement strand
CTGCTGGTAGCCGCGCCAGCCGTAGCGGTCTTTCAGCAGGCTGTTGACCCGCCCGCGCCGTTCTGCCGAATCGGCCGTCTTGACCTTGAACCGGCGCGGGCCGGCAGGGCCGTCGGGCAACAGGTCGATGCGCGGGTCCTGGACCAACATGTGGCCGCCGGGGCCACGCCACATGACCGAAGCTGCAAAGATCGTGCTGGACTTCAACGGTACACCAGAGGTTGTTGGAAACAGGTTGCTGAGCCGCATTGCTCTCGTCCGATCATAGCCATGGTCAGGTACTGGCCGGATGACCGGTTGTCACGCCAGGCTTGGTTTTGGTGCATGAACGGGCTGTTCGGGCCATTGCAAACGCCGCACACCCCCTGAATGAGGGGGTTGAGTGTGGCGGCGATCCAGGAATTTTGCGGAACTTTTACAACTGCACACGCGTGCATTCACGCAGCTGTGGTGGCGACCAGGGCCTGCAGCATGTCCAGGCTGTCGGCCTGCCACAGCGGCTTGTCGTGCCGGATGCGCAGCATGCGCGGAAAGCGCAGCGCGATGCCGCTCTTGTGGCGCGGGCTGCGGGCAATGCCCTCGAACGCCAGCTCGAACACCAGGCTGGGCTTCAGGCTGCGCACCGGCCCGAACTTCTCCAGCGTGTGGGCGCGGATCACCGCGTCCACCGCCTTGAACTCCGCATCGCTCAGGCCCGAATAGGCCTTGGTGAAGGTGAGCAGCTGCAGCGCGCCGGGCTGGGCCGGCTGGCGGGCGGCGATGGCCTGCACCACCGCGTCGGCCTCGGCCGCACCGGCCGGCGCCCGGCTCCACACCGCAAAGGTGTAGTCGGTGTACAGCCCCGCCCGCCGCCCGTGGCCGGCCTGGGCATAAACCAGCACCGCGTCCACGGTGTAAGGGGCGATCTTCCATTTCCACCAGGTGCCGTCGGCCTTGGTGCGGCCACTGCCGTAGGCCGCCTGGCCGTGCTTGAGCATCAGGCCCTCGACACCACGGGCTCGGCTTTGTTGCCGCAGTTCGGCCAGGGCCGGCCAGTCGTCGGCACCGACCAGCGGGGACAGGCCGAGTGTCGGTGCCGACAGTCGGCCCGGTGGTTGGCCCGGCAGTTCGCCCGGCAGCAGGGCCTCCAGCTGCGCGCGCCGCTGCCGCTGTGGCAGCGCGCGCTGGTCGCGGCCAGCCAGCTCCAGCAGGTCGTAGGCGATGAAGCGCACCGGCACTTCGGCCAGCAGCTTGCGGCTGAGGGTCTGGCGCTGGATGCGCCGCTGCAGCAACTGGAACGGCGCCGGCCGGTCGTCAACGCCCCAGGCCAGCAGCTCGCCGTCGAGTACCGTGCCGTCGGGCAGGCCGGCGGCCTGTGCGGCCACCTCGGGAAAGCGCTCGGTGATCAGCTCTTCGCCGCGCGACCAGATCCACAGCTGGCCGCCGCGCCGCACCAGCTGGGCGCGGATGCCGTCGTACTTCCACTCTGCCTGCCAGTCGGCCAGCGGGCCCAGGCGGGTGGTCAACTGCGCCGGCGCAGCATCGTCCAGCGCATGGGCCAGGAAGAACGGATAGGGCTGGCCGTCGGCCGGCGCAGCGGCGGCGCTAGTGTCGCCCTCAGCCGGCAGCGGCGCCAGCAGCGCGGCCAGGCGTTCGGCAGTGGGCACCTGGCGGGCGTCGGTCCAGCCCATCATGCGCTGGGCGATCAGCTTGGCATCCAGCCCGGCGTGGCGGGCCAGCGCGCGCTGCACCAGCAGCTTGCTGACGCCCACCCGGAAGCCGCCACCGATCAGCTTGACCAGCAGAAAGCGCTGCTCGGCCGGCAGCTCGTCCCACCAGCCGCGCAACGCCTGCGCCTGATGCGCGGGCGGCTGACCGCGCAGCGGCAGCAGGCGTTGGGTGAGCCAGTCGGCCAGGCCCAGGTTGCTGTGCTGCGTGGGCGGCGGCAGGATCTGGGCGATGGTCTCGGCCAGGTCGCCCACGGCCTGGTAGCTGGCCTCGAACAGCCAGTCGGGAATGCCGGCCAGCGCGGTGGCCTCGGCGCGCAGCAGCGCGGTGGGCACCGTCTGGCGCGGCTTGCCGCCGGCCAGGAAGTACAGGCCCCAGGCGGCGTCGGCCGGCGGCGCATCGCCCAGGTAGCGCACCAGCGCGGCCACCTTGGCCTCGGTGCTGGTGCTGGCGTCCAGCGCGGCGTAGAGGGCGGCGAAACGGCGCATCAGTGTCGGTGCATCGGTGAATGGCGCATCGGTGAATGGCGCATCGGTGAATGGCAGATCGGTGTCTGGCAGATCACGCCGACTCACCGACTGGCGCCGGCTGGGCCGGCAGCTCACCGCCTTCGCCACCGAACTCGGTGCGGAAGGAGCCGGCCTGCAACCCCTGCTCCTGCAGCCAGCGCACCATCACCGCCTCCTGGCCGTGGGTGACGATCACCCGCTGGGCGCCGGTGGCGGCGACGGCCCGCTGCAGGCCGGGCCAGTCGGCATGGTCGCTGAGCACGAAGCCGCGGTCCACGCCCTGGCGCCGGCGTGCGCCGCGCAGCTGCATCCAGCCGCTGGCAAAACCGTCGCTGAAGTCGCCCAGCTTGCGCGCCCAGGCGCTGGCGTGCACCGCCGGCGGTGCCACCACCAGCGCGCCACGCAGGGCCTGGGCGTGGCTGCGGTCCGAGCCCTTCGGATCCACCAGGTCGCTGAGCAGGCGGGTCTCGGGCAAGGCCACGCCGGCTTCGCGGTAGGCGGCGTTGATCGGCAGCACCGCGCCGTGCACCACGATCGGCCCGATCGACGCGTCCACGCTTGCCAGCAGGCGCTGCGCCTTGCCGAAGCTGTAGGCCATCAGCAGGCTGGGACGGCCGTCGGCGGCATTGGCACGCCACCAGGCGTTGATCTCGGCAAACACCTCGGCCTGCGGCCGCCAGCGGTAGACCGGCAGGCCGAAGGTGGATTCGGTGATGAAGCAGTGGCAGCGCACCGGCTCGAACGGCGCGCAGGTGGGGTTGGACTCGTCATGCGCGCTGAGAAAGTAGTCGCCCGAGGCCACCCACACCTGCCCGGCATGCTGCAGCCGCACCTGGGCCGACCCCAGCACATGGCCGGCCGGGTGCAGGCTGATCTGCACGCCGTTGTGCAGCACCTGCTCGCCATAGGCCAGGCCCTGCAGGTTCAGGCTGGCGCCCAGGCGGCTGCGCAGCACGCCTGCGCTGATGGCGGTAGCCAGCACATGGCCATGGCCGGCGCGCGCATGGTCGGCATGGGCATGGGTGATCACCGCCCGGTGCACCGGGCGCCAGGGGTCGATGTAGAAGTCGCCGGCCGCGCAGTACATGCCGGCAGGGCGCAGGGTGATCAGGTCGTCGACCGCAGTGGCCATGTGCAGCGCCCGTCAATAACGTCCATTGAGGCCCGCCAGCCGCAGCAACCAGTGTGCCGCCCAGGCCACGAAGCCGCGCTGCAGCACCGCCGACCAGCCGGCGGCCACCGGCGGGCGCAGCACTTCGCGCGCGTCCTGGAAGCCGGTCTCGACCTGCAGCGCCAACTGGGCGGTGAAGGCCTGGTCGCGCACGATCAGGTTGGCCTCCAGGTTCAGCAGCAGCGACAGCGGGTCGATGTTGCTGCTGCCCACGGTGGCCCAGTCGTCGTCGATCACCGCCACCTTGGCATGCAGGAAGGCCGGCATGTACTCGAACACCCGCACGCCGCTGGCCAGCATCTCGTCGTACAGCACCTGGGCCGCCAGCGCGGCGAAGCGGTAGTCGGCCTTGCCCTGCAGCAGCAGGCGCACCTGCACGCCGCGCAGCGCTGCCTGGCGCAGCGCGCGCCGGAACAGCCGGCCGGGGTAGAAGTACGGGCACACCAGAACCAGGCGCTGGCGTGCCTGGCCGATGGCTTCGATGTAGGCCTGCTCGATGGCACGCCGCTGGCTCAGGTTGTCGCGCACCAGGAAGGCCGCGCGCACCGGCGCCAGCGAGGCCGTGGCGGCGATCGGCACCAGCTTGCGCAGCTTCAGCCGGGCCAGGATGCGGCGCACCCGCGCCACCGGCTCGGCGCTGCGGGCCAGCTGCAGCGCCTCCTCGCGCCAGTCGGCGCCCAGGTGGGCACGGGTGTGCATGGCCCGCGCGGCCTGCGCCATCTGCGCCACCACCGGGCCCTGCACCGCGACTGCGAAATCCAGCCGCGGGTGCTCGGTCCAGCCGTGGTTCAGGTCATGCCGGTCGTCGATGATGTTGATGCCGCCGACGAAACCGAACTCGTCGTCGACCACGCACAGCTTCTGGTGCAGCCGGCGCAGCTGGCCGGGGTGCAGCACCCGCCACCAGCGGTCCAGCGGGCGGAACACCACCAACTGCACGCCGGCATCGCCCAGCCAGCGGCGCAGGGCCGGCAGCGTGGCCTTGCTGCCGAAGCCGTCGACCACCACGCCCACCTGCACGCCGCGCCGGGCCGCATCGCCCAGCGCCTGGGCCACTGCCTCGGCGGCCGGGTCGTCATGGAAGATGTAGGTGGCCAGCCACACCCGCTGGCGCGCGCCGGCGATGGCCTGGCACATTGCCGGGAACAGCTCATCGCCGCCGGCCAGCAGCCGCACCTGGTTGCCGCCGGTGAGCGGGGCCGACGTCGGCGGCCAGGCGTCCGGGTTGGCCGGGCTGCCCGCGCTGCCCGCGCTGCCCGCGCTGCCCGCGCTGCCAGAAGGCGGCTCGGTCGCAGCCTGCTTCATTCCAGCCGCAGCTCCACCAGCAGCGGCAGGTGGTCGGACATGCGCGACCAGCCGCTGTTGCGCGGCACGGTGGCCGACACGCAGGCCAGGCCGCGGGTGTAGACCCGGTCGAGCGCGAACAGCGGCACCGCCGACGGGAAGGTGCGCTGGGCCCGCTCGGCGCCGGCGCGGGCGCGCTGCAGCCCGATGCCCTGCATCGGGCCGTCGAGCTTCTCGCCCCAGTCGTTAAAGTCGCCGGCCACCAGCATCGGCGCGCCAAGCGGCACCTCGCGGGCGATGAAGGCGGCCAGGCGCTCGATCTGCCGCACCCGGCTGGCATGGATCAGGCCCAGGTGCGCCACCACCGCATGCACCTCCACCCCCTGCCACCACACCGGCACATGCAGCAGGCCGCGCTGCTCGAAGCGATGGTCGCTCACGTCATGGTGGCCCACGTCGCCGATCGGCCAGCGCGACAGCAGCGCATTGCCGTGCTCGCCATGGCGGGTGGTGGCATTGGTGCGGTAGGCCACGCTGTAGCCTTCGGGCGCCAGGTAGTCGGCCTGGCCTTCGTCGGGCCAGCCCAGGACGGTGCGGGTGAAGCGGTTGGCATCGCGCTTCTCGAACAGCCGCACCTCCTGCAGGCACACCAGGTCGGCATCGAGTGCCTCGATGCCCAGGCCCAGGTTGTGGATCTCCAGCCGCTTGCGCGGGCCCACCCCGCGCACGCCCTTGTGGATGTTGTAGGTGGCCACACGCAGCACGTCGCTGGTGTGCTGGGTGGCCGCGCCGGCCGGGGCCAGGCTCTGGGCCGTGAGGCGGGAATGGGTGAAGTGCGGGCCGCGCATGGCCGCGATCATGCCGTGGAGCCGCTGAACAGCCGGGGCAGGTGCAGCACCGCCTCGGCGTTGCTGGGCGAGAAGCAGCGGTCAGCTGCCTCGCGCCAGGGCAGCCAGACGAACTGCAGATGCTCGCGCGGGGCCAGCACCACCGGCGTGCCGGCCGGCACGGTGAGGCCGAACACATGCTCGGTGTTGTGCGTCACGCCCGGCCCATAGCGCTGGCGCCAGACCGGGTAGATCTCGTAGACATTGCGCAGGCCCCAGTCGCACAGCGCGGTGGCAGGCACGGCCGGGCTGCCGATGACGATGCCGGTTTCCTCAGCCACTTCGCGGATGGCGGTTTCTTGTGCCGGCTCGTCCAGGCAATCCTTGCTGCCGGTCACGCTCTGCCAGAAGCCCGGCTTGTCGGCACGCTCGATCAGCAACACGTCGAGCGCCGGCGTGTGGATCACCACCAGCACGCTCTCGGGGATCTTGGGCGGCCGGGCCGCAGTGTTGCTCATGGTCGCAACCTGCGTTGGCGCACCGCGTCGGCCAGCTGTCGCAGCAGCGGCGCGGTGTCGTCCCAGCCGATGCAGGCGTCGGTGATCGACACGCCATGTTGCAACGGCACGCCGGGCAACAGGTCCTGCCGGCCGGCATGCAGGTGGCTCTCGACCATCACGCCGATGATGCGGCGCTCACCTGCGGCGACCTGCCCGGCGACGTCGGCCGCCACCGCGATCTGGCGCTGGTGCTGCTTGGCCGAGTTGGCGTGCGAGCAGTCGACCATCACCTGCTCGCGCAGGCCGGCCTGGCGCAGCACGGCGCAGGCGGCCTGCACATGGCCGGCGTCGTAGTTGGGCTGCCGGCCGCCGCGCAGGATCACATGGCCGTCGGCGTTGCCGCGGGTCTCGAAGATGGCCGCCACGCCCATCTTGGTCATGCCCATGAAGCTGTGCGGCGCGGCCGCCGACACCAGCGCGTCGGCGGCGATCTGCAAGCCGCCGTCGGTGCCGTTCTTGAAGCCCACCGGGCAGCTCAGGCCCGAGGCGAGCTGCCGGTGGCTCTGGCTCTCGGTGGTGCGCGCGCCGATGGCGCCCCAGGCGATCAGGTCGCTGACGTACTGCGGGCTCAGCAGGTCGAGGAATTCGGTGGCCGCCGGCAGGCCCAGCGCAGTGATCTCCAGCAGCAGCGCACGCGCCAGGCGCAGGCCCTCGTTGATGCGGAAGCTGCCGTCCAGCCGCGGGTCATTGATGTAGCCCTTCCAGCCCACGGTGGTGCGCGGCTTCTCGAAGTAGACCCGCATCACCACCACCAGTTCGCCGGCCAGCTCGGTGGCCCAGGGCTTCAACAGCCGGGCGTAGGCCAGGGCCTGGGCGTGGTCGTGGATGGAGCACGGCCCGACGACCACCACCAGGCGGTCGTCCTGGCCGTGCAGCACGCGGCCGATGGCCTGGCGGGTGGTCTCCACCACCGCCTCGATGGCCGGGGTGACGGGCAGGTCTTCCAGCATCACGGCCGGTGAGACCAGGGCGCGCACCGCCGCGATGCGGGTGTCGTCGATGCGGGTGGTGTCTTGGGTGGTCTTGTCGGGCATGGAGTGGAAGGCAAGTGGCGCTCAGGCGCGGGAGACATGCTGACGCAGCCAGTTCGCAAAGGCTGCTTCGTCGATCTCGCCGGCGGCGAGGCTGAGCATCACCAGCACGCAGTCGGCGTCGCTGGCTGCCAGCTTCCGGCCGTTGAGCAGAAGGAACAACTCGCAGGCCACATAGGCTGATCGCTTGTTGCCATCAATGAACGGATGGTTGCGGGCCAGACCGTGCGCATAGGACGCAGCCAGCGCACAGGCATCGGGCTCGCCGTACAGCGCCTGGTTTCGCGGGCGGGCCAGCGCGGATTCAAACAGCCCGGCATCGCGCCCGCCAGCCGCGCCGCCATGTTCGGCCAGTTGCTCCTCATGCACCGCCAGAATCACCACCGGGTCGATCCAGACCCAGACCTGGTTGGCAGCCATGGCGCTACTTGGCCAACTCGCGCAGCACCGCGCGCCTGGCCTTCATCACGTCCCGCGCCTGCTGCATCTGGCTCTCGAACACAGGGTCGTGCGGCGTGATGCGCATGCCATCCGGGCTCTCTGTCAGATAGAGCGTGTCGCCCTTCTCCAGCTTGAGGAAGGCCAGCACCTCCTTGGGCAGGATGACACCGACCGAGTTGCCGATCTGGGTGAGCTTGAGGGCGTGCATGGCAGGGCTCCGTTGAAGTTATAACCAATGTTATACCAGCCTCGCCGAAGCGACCGAACCAACCAGGCGACCGCCGCAGAATCGACCCCTCGCCAGGCACGACACGTCCACCGGACCTGTCGTGTCCGGGCTCGGCCCCCTTGAGGGGGCGCGCAAAGCGCGTCGAGGGTGGGATCAGTTCCGCAGCCGGATGTGCAACTCGCGCAGTTGCTTCTCGTCGACCAGGCTCGGCGCGCCGGTCAGCAGGCATTGCGCGCGCTGGGTCTTGGGGAAGGCGATCACGTCGCGGATCGAGTCGGCCTTGCACATCAGCGTGGCGATGCGGTCCAGGCCGAAGGCCAGGCCGCCGTGCGGCGGCGCGCCGTACTGCAGTGCGTCGAGCAGGAAGCCGAACTTCAGCTTCTGCTCCTCGGGCGTGATGTTCAGCGCCTCGAACACCCGCGCCTGCACGTCGGCGCGGTGGATGCGCACCGAACCGCCGCCGATCTCCCAGCCATTGAGCACCATGTCGTAGGCCTTGGCGATGCAGGCGCCGGGGTCGGTCTTCATCAGCTCGTCGTGGCCGTCCTTCGGCGCGGTGAACGGGTGGTGCACCGCATTCCAGCGCTTGCCCTCTTCGTCGTATTCGAACATCGGGAAGTCGACCACCCACAGCGGTGCCCAGACGTCGTTGAACAGCCCATGCTCGCGGCCGAACTCGCTGTGGCCGATCTTCACCCGCAGCGCGCCCAGCGCGTCGTTCACCACCTTGGCCTTGTCGGCACCGAAGAAGATCAGGTCGCCGTTGCGGCAGCCGGTGCGGGCGATGATCTCGTCGATGGCTGCGTCGTGCAGGTTCTTGACCACCGGGCTCTGCAGCCCGTCGCGGCCCTTGCCGGCGTCGTTCACCTTGATCCAGGCCAGGCCCTTGGCGCCATAGATCTTGACGAACTCGGTGTAGGCGTCGATCTCGCCCCGGCTCATCTCGGCACCGCCCGGCACACGCAGCGCCGCCACGCGGCCGCCCAGCGAGTTGGCCGGGCCCGAGAACACCTTGAAGTCGACCGTCTTCATCGCCTCGGTCAGCTCGGTGAGCTGCAGCTTCACCCGCAGGTCGGGCTTGTCTGAGCCGTACCTGTGCATCGCCTCGGCGTAGGTCATCTCGGCGTACACCGGCAGTTCCACGCCCAGGGTCTTGCGGAACACCGTGCGGATCATCGCCTCGGTGATGGCGCGGATCTCGGCCTCGCCCAGGAACGAGGTCTCGATGTCGATCTGGGTGAACTCGGGCTGGCGGTCGGCGCGCAGGTCTTCGTCGCGGAAGCACTTGACGATCTGGTAGTAGCGGTCGAAGCCCGCGACCATCAGCAGCTGCTTGAACAGCTGGGGCGATTGCGGCAGCGCGAAGAATGCGCCGTCATGCACCCGGCTGGGCACCAGGTAATCGCGCGCGCCCTCGGGCGTGCTCTTGGTGAGCATCGGCGTCTCGATGTCGATGAAGCCCTGGTCGTCGAGGAATTTGCGCGTCTCGATGGCCACGCGGTAGCGCAGCATCAGGTTCTTCTGCATCTGCGGGCGGCGCAGGTCGAGCACACGGTGGGTCAGGCGCACCGTCTCGCTCAGGTTGTCGTCGTCGAGCTGGAAGGCCGGCGTCACGCTGGGGTTCAGCACCTCGACCTGGTGCGCCAGCACCTCGACCTTGCCGCTGACCAGGTTGGCGTTCTCGGTGCCGGCCGGGCGCGCACGCACCAGGCCCACCACCTTCAGGCAGTACTCGCCGCGCACACCTTCGGCAGTGGCGAACATGTCGGCGCGGTCGGGGTCGCAGACGATCTGCACCAGGCCCTCGCGGTCACGCAGGTCGATGAAGATCACGCCGCCGTGGTCGCGCCGGCGGTGGGCCCAGCCCATCAGGGTGACGGTCTGGCCCATCAGCGCGTCGCTGACCAGGCCGCAGTAGGTGGTTCTCATGGTGGTGCTCCGGTGGAGGCTCGGCCGCAGCGCCTGTTCGAGCGGCGGGCGCGGCCGGGCGGAAAGATCGGGATCGGGTTTTGCGGTGTTCGCGGTATGGGCGATGTGCGCGGTGTGGGCGATGTGCGCGGTATGGGCGATGTGCGCGGTGTTGGCGATGTGCGCGGTGTTGGCGGTGTTGGGGCCGGGTGCAACCCTCAGGACCGGACGCTGCTGCCGTGTGCGCCCGGCCCCGTCAATTTCGGGGGCTGGCGGGCACCGGCAGCGGCCGCGGCGGCGCGGGCGGCGGCGGCGCCACCACGCCCATGGAGATGATGTACTTCAGCGCCTCGTCCACGCTCATCTGCAGCCGGCGCACCTGGCTGCGCGGCATCATCAGGAAAAAGCCGCTGGTCGGGTTGGGCGTGGTGGGCACGTACAGGCTGACATGCTCACCTTCCAGGTACGCCGCCACCTCGCCGCTCGGCCGGCCGGTGACGAAGGCGATGGTCCAGCTGCCCTGGTGCGGGTATTGCACCAGCACCGCCTCGCGGAAGGCATTGCCGCTGCTGGAGAACAGCGTGTCGGAGACCTGCTTGACCGAGTTGTAGATGCTCTTGACGATGGGGATGCGCGACAGCAGCCGGTGCCACTGCTTGACCCACCACTGGCCGAAGATGTTGGTGACGAACACCCCGGTGCCCAGCAGCACCGCAACCATCACCACGCCACCCAGGAAAGGCACGCGGCGCAGCGCCTCGATGGAGGCGTCGGCCGCCGGCGGCAGCACATGCTGGCCCACGGTGAGCAGCCAGGAAAACACCCCGTCCATCAGGCCCAGCAGCCACAGCAGCACCCAGATGGTGATGGCCAGAGGCAACCACACCAGCAGGCCGGCAATGATGTACTTTCTCACGCTGTGGCCCATCCAGAGCTGGGCTCAACGGCTGGCGCCGGCCGCCGCAGCAGGTGGCGCGCCGGGCGCTGACGGCGAAGATGGCGCTGAGGGCGCAGATGGCGCAGATGGCGCAGCTGCCTCGGGTTTGGCAGCAGGCTTGCCATCGGATTTGTCGGCCGCCGTGCCATCGGGCTTCGGGTCGGGCTTGGCGTCTGCTTTGGCGTCTGCTTTGGTGTCTGCTTCGGTGTCTGCTTTCGCATCTGCATTGGCGCCTGCCGAAGGTGCCGCACCACTGCCCTTGAAGTCGGTGGCATACCAGCCCGAGCCCTTGAGCTGGAAACCGGCCGCCGTAACTTGCTTGGAGAAAGCGTCGGCCCCGCAGGCCGGGCAGGTGCTGAGCACCGGATCGGACAGTTTCTGCAACACGTCCTTCGCATGGCCGCAGGCGGAGCAGCGGTAGGCGTAGATCGGCATGACAAGCCCCTTGACGCAAAACTGCGGAGTATAGGCTGCGGCGGGCTGCGCACCGGCGGTGATGCGCGCCAGGGTGCGCAGTGTGGCGGGCGGTGTGGCGGGCGGAAAGGCTCCGCGCGCGGCTGCCGAAGGTGAACTCAGTGCACCGGCCAGTGCAGCCAGAGCTGCACCACCAGCACACCCGCCACGAAGCCCAGTGCGCCCAGCAGCAGGGTCTGCAGCAGCCGGTTGGTGCGGCGCTGTTCGGCAAGCAGGGCCAGCACCGTCGGATCCTTGTCGCTGCGGCGCAACAGCGCCTGGTGCACCAGGCGCGGCAGCTCGGGCATCAGCTGGGCATAGCGCGGCGCCTCGCGCTGAAAGCGCTCGACCAGCCCCTGCCAGCCCACCTGCTTGTGCATCCAGGTCTCGAGAAAGGGCTTGGCCGTGGCCCACAGGTCCAGCTCGGGGTCGAGCTGGCGGCCCAGGCCCTCGATGTTGAGCAGGGTCTTCTGCAGCAGCACCAGCTGCGGCTGGATCTCGACATTGAAGCGGCGGCTGGTCTGGAACAGGCGCATCAGCACCTGGCCAAGCGAAATGTCCTTCAGCGGCCGGTCGAACTGGGGTTCGCAGACGGCGCGGATCGCGCTCTCGAGCGCGTCCACCCGCGTGCCCGGCGGCACCCAGCCGCTTTCGATGTGGAGTTCGGCCACGCGCTTGTAGTCGCGCTGGAAGAAGGCCAGGAAGTTGTAGGCCAGGTACTCCTTGTCGTTGTCGGTGAGCGTGCCGACGATGCCGAAGTCCAGCGCGATATAGCGGCCGAAGGTGGCCGGCTCCAGGCTGACCTGGATATTGCCCGGGTGCATGTCGGCATGAAAAAAGCCGTCGCGGAAGACCTGGGTGAAGAAGATCGTCACGCCGTCGCGCGCCAGCTTGGAGAT
>JBBRVT010000088.1:0-11968 GCA_038246615.1 Burkholderiales bacterium | reverse complement strand
CGCCACCCCGATGCATCAACCGGACACTCTGAACATGCAACAAGGCAAGACTGCGGCTGGCGGCCGCAACGTGGTGGTCGTCGGCACCCAGTGGGGCGACGAGGGCAAGGGCAAGGTCGTCGACTGGCTGACCGACCACGCCCAGGGCGTGGTGCGCTTCCAGGGCGGCCACAACGCCGGCCACACGCTGGTGATCAAGGGCGTGAAGACAGCGCTTCAACTGATCCCCTCGGGCATCATGCGCGACGGCGTGCCCTGCTACATCGGCAACGGCGTGGTGGTCGATCCCACCCACCTGCTGATGGAGATCGAGCGGTTGGAGAAGATCGGCCTGGACGTGCGCTCGCGCCTGTACATCAGCGAGAGTTGCCCGCTGATCCTGCCCTTCCATGTGGCGGTGGACAAGGCACGCGAGGCGCTGCGCGAGGCCACGCCGGCCGGCAAGATCGGCACCACCGGCAAGGGCATCGGCCCGGCCTATGAAGACAAGGTGGCGCGCCGCGCACTGCGCGTGCAAGACCTCAAGCACCCTGAGCGCTTTGCCACCAAGCTGCACGATCTGCTGGCGCTGCACAACGAGTCGCTGCGCGGTGCGCTGCAGGGCGAGGCGCTGGAGTTCCAGCCGATCTTCGACCAGGCAATGCAGGTGGCCGAGCAGCTCAAGCCGATGATGGCCGACGTGGGCTACCGCATCCACCAGGCCAGCGTGGGTGGTGCCAACATCCTCTTCGAAGGTGCGCAGGGCACGCTGCTGGACATCGACCACGGCACCTACCCGTTCGTCACCAGCAGCAACTGCGTGGCCGGCAACGCGGCGGCTGGCGCCGGTGTGGGCCCGGGGATGCTGCACTACATCCTGGGCATCACCAAGGCCTACACCACCCGGGTGGGCGGCGGACCGTTCCCCACCGAACTCGACATCCATGCCGAAGGCGGCGTGGGCCACCACCTGTCCACCGTGGGGCAAGAGCGCGGCACCGTCACCGGCCGCGCGCGGCGTTGTGGCTGGCTGGACGCAGCGGCCCTGAAGCGATCGATGATCATCAACGGCATCTCCGGCCTGTGCATCACCAAGCTGGACGTGCTGGACAAGCTGCCCGAGATCCGGGTGTGCGTGGGCTACCGCCTGCATGGCCAGGTGATCGACATCCTGCCGCTGGACGCCGACGACATCACCGCCTGCCAGCCGATCTGGGAGACCTTCCCCGGCTGGAGCGACAGCACCTTCGGCATCACGCGCTGGGAGGCGCTGCCAGCCCATGCCCGCTCCTATCTGCAACGCGTTCAGCAACTGATCGGCGTGCCGATCGACATGGTGTCCACCGGCCCCGACCGCGAACACACCATCTTGCTGCGCCATCCCTACCAAGCCTGAACCCTGCACACCGAGGAGACCTGCGCATGCTGACCGACGACGGCAAACACCTGTACGTGAGCTGGGATGAGTACCACATGCTCATCGAGCGCCTGGCCTTGAAGGTGGCGAATTCGGGCTGGGAGTTCGACCAGATCCTGTGCCTGGCGCGCGGCGGCATGCGTCCTGGCGATGTTCTGTCGCGGGTGTTCGACAAGCCGCTGGCCATCATGAGCACCAGCAGCTACCGCGCCGACGCCGGCACCATCCAGGGCCGGCTCGACCTGGCCAAGTACATCACCATGCCCAAGGGTGAGTTGGCCGGCCGCGTGCTGCTGGTCGATGACCTGGCGGACTCGGGCGTGACGCTGCGCGCCGTGGTCGACCGCCTGCGCGGCGTGCCGTCGATCAGAGAGCTGCGCAGCGCCGTGATCTGGGTGAAGGGCATGTCGACCTACACGCCCGAGTACTACGTGGAGATGCTGCCCAGCAGCCCTTGGATCCACCAGCCCTTCGAGGACTACGACAACCTGCGGCCCGAAGGCCTGGCCAAGAAGTTCTCGGTTTGAAGCGCGGCCTGATCGACGAACACTCGCGCCAGCAGGCCGCATGCTGCAGTCTGGATCCGCCGCCCGGCCGGCGCGTTGCTGCTGCAGCAACAACAACGCCGGCTGCTGTGTTTTCAGCGGCCCGGGTGCCCGGCCATGACGGCCACGACACCATTCGAGATGCCAAAGAAAAAGGCCAGCACCTTGGTGCTGGCCTTGATGATTTTGGTGCCCAGAAGAGGACTCGAACCTCCACGCCGCTAAGCGCTAGTACCTGAAACTAGTGCGTCTACCAATTCCGCCATCTGGGCAGGTACTGAAGCAAGGAGCATAGCATCAACAAGATCGAAAAGACAAGCCCGCTGGCACCCGGCGCCACCGGCGCAGCACTGCTGAGCGAGGTGGAGGGCTCGGTGCTGGGGCACCGCGACGGCCACGGCTTCGTGCGCCGCGACGACAACGAACCCGACATCTACCTCGCGCCGCAGGAAATGCGCTCGGTGCTGCACCGTGACCGCATTCGCGTGCGCGTGGTGCGTTACGACCGCAAGGGCCGGCCGGAAGGCCGGGTCATCGACATCGTCGAGCGGCGCAAGAGCCCGATCATCGGCCGCCTGCTGCACGAGAACGGCACCTGGCTGGTGGCCCCTGAAGATCGGCGTTATGGCCAGGATATCCTGATCCCCAAGAACGCCACTGCCAACGCGGCGGTGGGGCAGGTGGTGGCCATCGAACTGACCGAGCCGCCGTCGATGTACTCGCAGCCGGTGGGCCGCATCACCGAGGTGCTGGGCGAGATCGACGACCCCGGCATGGAGATCGAGATCGCGGTGCGCAAGTACGAAGTGCCGCACCGTTTCTCGCCCGAGACCCTGGCGCAGACCGCCGCGCTGCCCGACCATGTGCGCCCGGTGGACAAGCGCCACCGCATCGACCTGACCGACGTGCCGCTGGTCACCATCGATGGCGAAGATGCGCGCGACTTCGACGACGCGGTGTACTGCGAGCCGCTCAAGAAGGGCCGCGGCAAGAGCGCCTTCGAGGGCTGGCGCCTGCTGGTGGCGATTGCCGACGTGAGCCATTACGTGAAGCCCGGCGACGCGGTGGACGACGACGCCTACGAGCGCGCCACCTCGGTGTACTTTCCGCGCCGGGTGATCCCGATGCTGCCCGAGAAGCTCAGCAACGGCCTGTGCTCGCTGAACCCCGACGAAGAGCGGCTGAGCATGGTCTGCGACATGCTGGTGTCGCAGGCCGGCGAGATCTCGGCCTACCAGTTCTATCCGGCGGTGATCCGCTCGCATGCACGCCTGACCTACACCGAGGTGGCGGCGGTGCTGGCCAACACCCGCGGTGCCGAGGCCCAGCGGCGTGCCGACCTGGTGCCGCATCTGATCCACCTGCACGAGGTGTACCGCGCCTTGCTGAAGCAGCGCGCCGGGCGCGGTGCGGTCGACTTCGAGGGCACCGAGACGCAGATCGTCTGCGACGACAACGGCCGCATCGAGAAGATCGTGCCGCGCACCCGCACCGAGGCGCACCGGCTGATCGAGGAATCGATGCTGGCCGCCAATGTCTGCGCAGCCGAGTTCATCGAATCGCACAAGCACCCGGCGCTGTTTCGGGTGCACGAGGGCCCCACGCCCGAGAAGCGGGTGACGCTGCAGAACTACCTGCGCGCGCTGGGCATCGGCGTGAGCCTGAGCGACGACCCCAAGCCGGCCGAGATCCAGGCCATCGCCCTGGCGACCAAGGACCGGGTCGATGCGGCGCAGATCTCGGCCATGCTGTTGCGCTCGATGCAGCAGGCGATCTACACCCATGTGAACGCGGGCCACTTCGGCCTGGCTTACGAGGCCTACGCCCACTTCACCAGCCCGATCCGGCGCTACCCCGATCTGCTGGTGCACCGGGTGATCAAGGCGCTGCTGCTGGGCAAGCGCCACCCCCTGGCCGGTGGCGCGATCGAGGCCACCGCTGCCTCTGCCCCGGCGGCCAAGACCGTGCGCAAGGGCAGCAGGCCCGCCAAGGCGCCCTCCAGCACGCAGGATGCGGCACTGTGGGACGCCGCCGGTGCGCACTGCAGCGCCAACGAGCGCCGTGCCGACGAGGCATCGCGCGACGTGGAGGCCTGGCTCAAGTGCCGCTTCATGCGCGACCACCTGGGCGAGGAGTTTGCCGGCACCGTCAGCGCGGCCACCAGTTTTGGCCTGTTCGTCACCCTCGACCAGCTCTACGTCGAAGGCCTGGTGCACATCACCGAGCTGGGCGGCGAGTACTTCCGCTTCGACGAGGCCCGTCAAGAGCTGCGCGGCGAGCGCAGCGGCATCAAGTATGCGGTGGGCTCGCGGGTGCGGGTGCAGGTCAGCCGGGTCGATCTGGATGGCCGCAAGATCGACTTCCGCCTGGTGCGTGAAGGCGAGACCGACGCCCTGGTGCCGCGCAAGCCGGCGGCTGGCAAGGGCGCTTCGGCCAGCGAGGAGTTGAAGGACGTGCAGAGCCGCGACCGCGCAGCCAAGGCGGCCCGTGCCAAGGCCGTGGCCTCGCGCGGGGCACCGGCGGGCAAGAAGTCACGCGGCGGCGCCAAGCCGGGCAAGCGCAGCATGCGCCGCTGACGGCTCGGTTGAAGGCGCGGTTGAATGCGCGGTTGAATGCGCAGTCGACGGTGCTGCTCAAGGCGCCTGCGTTCCTAACCAGGTAACGCAGCGGCCATCGCGTCGATCAGGTCGGCGGCACGCAAGGGCAGCCGCGCATCGCCCGATTCGGCGGCGCGGCCATGCAGCCACACCGCAGCGCCAGCGGCTGCGTGGGCATCGCTGCCGGCGGCCTGCGACCACTGGCCGCCCAGCCAGCCCGCCAGCACATCGCCGCTGCCGCCCGTGCCCAGGCGGGCATTGCCGGTCGGGTTGATCCAGGGCAGCCGGTGCGGGCTGGCCACCACACTGCCCGATCCCTTCAGCACCACGGTGGTCTGCAGGGCCTCGGCCAGCGCCTGCGCCTGCGCCAGCCGATCGGCCTGCACGCTGGCGGTGCTGCAGCCCAGCAGGCGTGCGGCTTCCAGCGGGTGCGGCGTCAGCACGGTGGCCTGGCCGCGGGCCGCGCGTGCGCGCAGCGCGGCCTGCAGGACGGGGTCGGCGGCCACGGCGTTCAGGCCATCGGCGTCCAGCACCAGGCGCTGCGCATGCTGCAGCACCACCGGCAGGTGCGGCGCCACGGCGCTGCCACCGCCACACCCGCACACGACCGTGCAGCGCTGCAGCAGCGCAGGCTGCAGGGCATCGGCCGGGTGACGCGGCATCACTTCGGGCCGCAGCGGGTCGGGCGCGGTATCACCGTCCAAGCGCGCCAGGTAGGTGCGGCCGGCGCCGGCCGCCAGGGCGGCGCGGGCAGCCAGCAAGGCCGCGCCGGCCATGCCAGCCGCGCCGCCCAGCACCAGCACATCGCCGAAGCTGCCCTTGTGCTGCGCATGGGCGCGGCCGGGCAACTGCGCGTCGGCGGCCTGCGGGCCGATCAACCAGGCGGTGGCGCTGTGTGGCGCGGCGGCCACGCCCAGGTCGTCCAGCCACACCCGGCCGGCCTGGTCGCGCCCCCGGGCGGTGAACAGGCCCGGCTTGAGTGTCAGCAGGGCCAGGGTGTGCTGTGCCCGCACGGCGGCGTCGCCCAGCAGCCGGCCGGTGTCGCCGCACAGGCCTGTGGGCAGATCGACCGCCAGCACCGGCGCACTGCCCTGGTGGAGCAGGCGCACCGCCGCTGCCACGTCGCCGTCGGGCGCACGCCGGCTGCCCAGGCCCAGCAGCGCGTCGATGGCCAGCGCATGCGGGGCGGCTGAGTCGACGGCCGGCAGGCCGGGCGTGATCGACACGCCAGCCTGCTGCGCCTGCACCAATGCGTCGGCAGCATCTGCGGGCCGCCGGCCTTCGTCGCCCAGCAGGCTGGCCTGCACGCGCCAGCCCAGGGCCAGCAGATGGCGAGCGGCCACCAGGCCGTCGCCGCCGTTGTTGCCCGGCCCGCAGACGATCCACGCACTGCGTGCACCGGGCGCAACAGCCACTGCCAGGCGCGCCACCGCCAGCCCGGCGCGGGCCATCAGCGCATGCGGCGCGGCAGCGCCCAGGGCGGCTTGTTCGATCGCCCGGCTGGCCGCGCCGCCGTGCACTGCCCAGCCGCGCTGCGAAGGCAGCACCGGCTGCGGGCCATCGACGGGGCGGGGCAGGGGCATTGGCGTGGGCATTGGCGTGGGCGTTGTCGTGGGCGTTGTCGTGGGCTTGAGTGTGAGTGCGAGTGTGAGTGTGAGTGTGAGTGTGAGTGTGAGTGTGAGTGTGAGTGTGAGTGCGGTCGCCGGCGTGGGCTGCGGCGGCGGTCCGGCAGGCTGGGGCGGGCAGGCTGGCCCGGGCGGCTGCGGCCCGGGTTCGCTGCATTGGAAGGGCACAGGCATTTTGCTTTGCTGCACCGGCGCAGGCGCCAATGGGGCGCCGCTCGGATCAGCAGAGGAGTCCTCATGATGGGCAAGCGTTTCTGGTGCGGTGTGTCGGCCGCAGCGGCCCTGGTGCTGGCAGCCAGTAACGCGCAGGCGCAGCAGTTCTTCCGCATCGCCACCGGCGGCACCGCCGGCACCTGCTACCCGGTGGGCGGCATGATCGCCAATGCGGTGTCAGAGCCGCGCAAGCTGCTGGTCACCCCCCAGGCCGGCAATGGCTCACTGGCCAATGTCACCGGCATCGCCGGCGGCGCGTTGGAGTCCGGCTTCAGCCAGGCCGACGTGGCCGACTGGGCCTTCACCGGCAAGGGCGTGTTCGAGGGCAGGCCCAAGATCGTCGGCCTGCGCCTGATTGCCAATCTCTATCCGGAAAGCGTGCATGTCGTGGTGCGCGACGGCTCGGGCATCAAGTCGGTGGCTGACCTGCGCGGCAAGCGGGTGGCGCTGGACGAACCCGGTTCGGGCAGGCTGATCAACGCCCGCACCATCCTGGCGTCCTACGGCATCAAGGAAGCCGATATCAAGCCCGAGTCCATCAAGCCCAACCAGGCCGGCGACAAGCTCAAGGACAACGCGCTCGACGCCTTGTTCTTCACCGGCGGCTCGCCGGCCGGTGCCGTCGCCGAACTGGCCTCGTCCGGTGCCGGCATCGAGCTGTTGCCGATCGACGGTCCGCCGGCCGAGGCCCTCCGCCAGAGCGACGGTTTCTTCTCGCCCGATCTCATCGCCGACGGCATCGACAAGGGCGTGGGCAGCACACGCACCCTGGCGGTGGGCGCGCAGTGGGTCACCAGCGACAAGGCCGATGCGACTGCAATCTACGAGATCACCAAGGCGTTGTTCAGCGACGCCGGCCAGAAGGCCAGGAGCGCAGGCCATGCCAAGGGCAAGTTCATCACCAAGGAGAACGCGGTGTCGGGCGCTGGCATCGCGTTCCACCCGGGTGCGGAGAAGTTCAACAAGGAAGCCGGCTTGCTGAAGTAGGCCAGCGCGGCGCCGTGTTCTGACAGGGCAGCGCGGCTGCCCTGTTCTTTTTCCCGACCCACTGCGACCCAGATGACCACCGCCCTGCCCGACGACAAGACCCTGGTCGAACTGGAGCAGAAGTTCGACCCCGAGATGCGCTTCCGGCCGCTGGCGCAGCCGCCGTCCGCCATCGTGACCGCGTTGCTGGTGCTGCTGTCTGCCTTCCACCACTACACCGCCGGCTTCGGCCTGCTGCAGGAGGTGACACACCGCAGCGTGCACCTGGCCTTGGTGCTGGAGCTGGTCTTCCTGGTGTTTCCGCACCGCGCGGCATTGCTGGGCGCCGCGCCGCGCCACCGCTGTGCTGCACCGGGTGGCGTGCCGCTGCTCGACTGGTCGCTGGCCCTGGGCGTGGCGGCGGCGGTGCTCTACATCCCGTGGATCTTCGACGACCTGGCCTTCCGCGTGGGCAACCCGGGCACGCTGGATGTGGCCATGGGCACGGTGCTGATCGTGGCCCTGCTGGAGGCCACGCGCCGCAGCACGGGCTGGCCGCTGCCGGTGATCGCCATCAGCTTCGTGGCCTATGCGCTGGCCGGGCCGGCTTTTCCCGGCCTGCTCGAGCATGCCGGCGCCAGCTGGAGCCAGCTGGTCAACCAGCAGTACCTCACCAGCCAGGGCATCGACGGCGTGGCGGTGGGTGTGGTGGCCACCTATGTCTTCCACTTCGTGCTGTTCTGCGTGATGGCCACCCGCTTCGGCCTGGGCCAGCTGTTTCTCGACGTCGCTTCCAGCATCGCCGGGCGCCAGGTGGGCGGGCCGGCCAAGGTGAGCGTGTTCGGATCGGCGATGTTCGGCACGCTGTCGGGCAGCTCGGTGGCCAATGCGGTCACGCTGGGTTCGCTCACCATCCTGGCGGTGATCCGCGTGGGCTACCACGCCGCCGGTGGCACTTGCCGCCTATGCCGCAGCGGGCATGGCGGGCAGCGACCCGTTCAAGACCGGCAACATGGCCTTCCGCCTGGGCCTGGCCAAGGTCTTCGTGCCCTTCGTCTTCGTGTTCTCGCCGTCGCTGCTGCTGGTGGCCAAGGGTTTCACCTGGCCCGACTTCATCATCACCTTCGTCGGCTGCATCGTCGGCTGCATCGTCGGCTGCATTTTCGGCATCACGCTGCTGGCGGCGGCGCTGTCGAAGTTTCTCTTCGTCGAGATGAAGCGCTGGGAGCAGCTGCTGTGCGGCGTCGGCGCGCTGCTGCTGGTGGCACCCGGCCTGGCCAGCGGCCTGGTGGGGCTGGCGGTGGCAGCGCCGGTGCTGCTGCGGCATTGGTCGGCACGCGGTGCAGCTAGGAGCCTGTCGGACTTGGGGAGCGTCGGCTGCGAATCGACCGCAGCGGTCCATTTCTCACCGTCTTTTTGCCCCATGGCTGGGCCATGGGGCTGCAAATCCGGCAAGAACTGTCCTCGCTGGGGCCGATTCTCGCTATCGACGCCCCAAGTCCGACAGGCTCCTAGCGGGCCAGGCGCGCCACGTCCAGCCCGCTGACGTCGATCGCCGGCGCGCGGCCGGCGAGCTGGTCGGCCAGCACCCGGGCCGAGCCGCAGGCCAGCGCCCAGCCGCTGGAGCCATGGCCCAGGTTCAGCCACACGCCGGGCGCGCCGCTGGCGCCCAGCACCGGCGGGCCGTCGGGCAGCATCGGCCGCGCGCCTTTCCAGTGCTGGGCCTGTGCCAGTTGGGCGCTGCCCGGAAACCAGTCGTCCAGCACCTTGTGCAGGGTGTGCAGCGCGGCCGGGTTCATCGCGCCCAGCCGGCCGCCCAGCTCGGCACTGCCGGCCACCCGCAGGCGCTGGCCCAGGCGGCTGATGGTCACCTTGTACTTTTCGTCCATCACCCCGGCGCGCGGGCCCAGCTGCGGGTGCCCTTCGACCACCCGCATTGGCGCGGTCAGCGAGAAGCCGTGCACCGCCAGCAACGGCAGGCGCAGGCCGAGCGGGCGCAGCAGCGCGACCGAGCCCAGCGCGGCGCAGACCACCACGGCGTCGAAGCTGTCGCTGCGCGCTGCCTCGGTGCCGCCGGTGGTGCGGTGCTGCACCACCGGGGCTGCACCGGCCACGATGGCCAGCACCGTGCGCTGGAACCCGAACACCGCACCCAGGCGCTGCGCCTCGGCGCGCATGGCCTGGGCAAACTGGCGGCAGTTGCCCACCTCGTCGGACGGCAGATGCACTGCGGCGTGCAGCGGTGCGGCGGCTTGCAGCCCGGGCTCGATCTCGCGCGCCCGGCGGGCGTCGACCAGATGGAAGTCCACGCCCAGTTCGGCCAGCAGCTTCAGGCTGGCACGGGCGCCGGTCAGGTCCTGCGCGCTGCGCAGCAGCACCAGGTAGCCGGTGGCCTGTTCATGGCCGGTCTGCAGTGCCTGGGTGAGGGTATGCAGCCGCTGCTGGCTGTAGCGCGCCAGGCGGTACATCTGGGCGCGGTTGGCGGCAAACACCGGTGCGCGGCAGGCGCGCCACCAGCGCCACAGCCAGCGCAACTGGCCCGGCGCCATCGGCCACGCCAGGCGCACCGGCGCGTGGCGGCTGAGCAGGTGCTTCAGCACCTTGGCCGGCATGCCGGGCGCGGCCCAGGGGGTCACATAGCCTGGCGCCACCACGCCGGCGTTGGCAAAGCTGGTCTCCTCGGCCACGCTGGCGCGGCGCTCGAGCACCGTGACGGCATGGCCGTCCTGGGCCAGCTCGAACGCTGTCGTGACGCCGACGATGCCGGCGCCGATCACGGCCACCTTCACGTCAGCGGTCCCTGGCGGGAGATTCGCCGGCGGCCAGAGCGGCCTCGATCGTCAGGCCCACGCCCAGCACCGTGTCGTCGGCCAGCGCCGGGCCCCAGACCATCAGGCCCACCGGCATCTGCCCGGGCTGGTGGCAGGGGAGCGACAGCGCGCAGCCGTCGAGCATGTTCACCGCCGCCGCGTTGCGCAGCAGCATCGCGTTGATGGCGAAGAAGCGGCTGTCGCTGCCCAGCAGCGGCGCGATGGCGGGCGCCACCATCGGCACCGTGGGCGCCAGCACGGCGTCGAAGCCCAGCAGTTCAGCCTGCACACGGGCGATCCAGTCGGTGCGGGCTTGCAGCAGGTCGATGTAGTCGGCCGCGCTGATGGCCTCGCCGCGGCGGATGCGCTGGGCCACCCGCGGGTCGTAGTCGGCCTCCTGGGCGGCCAGCCGGCGGCGGTGCCAGGCCCAGCTCTCGGCTGCGGTGAAGCCACCCTGGGCCTGCAGGCCGGTCAGTTCTGCCAGGGCGGCCAGCGGCAGGTCTTCGATCAGCGCGCCGCCCGCACGCAACACGTCCAGCGTGCGGTCGAAGGCGCGCGAGACATCGGCGTCCAGGCCATCGAGCATCAGCGTCTGCGGCACCGCCAGGCGCAGCGCATGCACCGGCTTGAGCAGCGGCGCCGGTGTGCGCGCGGCCAGGATGCCGTGCACCAGCACCGCGTCGCGCACGCTGCGGGTGATGGCGCAGGCGGTGTCGAGCGTGGTCGACAGCGGCACCGCGCCCTGCAGCGGCGTCAGCCGCTGGGTGTTCTTGAAGCCCACCAGGCCCTGCAGCGCAGCGGGGATGCGGATCGAGCCGCCGGTGTCCGAACCCAGCGCCGCCCAGGCCGCGCCGGTGGCCACGGTGACGGCACCGCCCGAGCTGCTGCCGCCCGGGATGCGCGGTGTCGGGTTGATCGGTGCGGTCACCGGGTTCACTGGCGTGCCGTGGTGCGGGTTGATGCCCACGCCCGAATAGGCGAACTCGCTCAGGTTGGTGTGGCCGGTCAGCGCTGCGCCGGCCGCACGCAGGCGCGCCACCGCCGGGCAGTCGGCCAGCGCCGCCGGCGCGCCGGCCAGCGAGCGCGAGCCGGCCGTGGTCGGCCAGCCAGCCACGTCGAACAGGTCCTTGACCGACACCGCCAGACCGGCCAGCGGCGGCACCGGCATGCCGGCGGCCCGCGCCACGTCCACCGCCGTGGCCGCCAGCCGCGCCTGGGCGTCGAAGCGGCGCAGGTAGGCGCGGGCGTTGGCAGGGCCGTCGGCTGCGGCCATCGCTTCTTGCAGCAACGCGCCGGCTCTCGCCCGGCCGTCGGCCACGGCCCGTGCTGCGTCACACAGGTCCAGCAGCCGCGGGGCGGACAGGTCGGGCAGGTCGGGTGCGGATGGCATGGCGCCGGATGCTATAGTCTTTGGGTTTACCTGGGTGCCAGTTTGCGTCGTAGCAGGCCGGGCCAGAGCAGACAAATCAGCGAACCGGCTGCCGCAAGGTGTCGGCGCAGGCAACCTGCAACTTGCAACCTTCAAACCGCAATGTGCAGATCGCAGAACACTGGCCTCCACCGATGGTGGAGGCCGGGTCTGCAACCTCTTGAAGAGGTGCCCACCGCGTCGATTCGCGCCGGATTCTAGACCCAACCTTCGGAGTGACTACATGTCCGTGACCATGCGTGAAATGCTGGAAGCCGGTGTCCATTTTGGCCACCAAACCCGCTTCTGGAACCCCAAGATGGCCCCCTTCATCTACGGCCATCGCAACAAGATCCACATCATCAACCTCGAGAAGACGCTGCCCAAGTTCGAGGAGGCGATGAAGTT
>JBBRVT010000087.1:0-12008 GCA_038246615.1 Burkholderiales bacterium | reverse complement strand
GCTGCGGCAGCATGTGCTGGGTGCACGCCGCGTCAGCATCGACTACACCCAGGCAGCGGCGGCATGAGCCAGGTCGGCCTGCCGCGCCGCCAGGCCCTGGCCGCCGCCCTGGCGCTGCCGGCACTGCCGGCGCTGACGGCACCGACTGCCCTTTCGGCGCTTTCGGCCCTGGTGGCCAGCCCCAGCGCCGCCGCCACGCCCGGCGTCGGCGTGCCGCCGCTGCCGCAGCCGCCGCGCCCGCTGGTGCTGCCGGCCATCAGCCAGCTGAGCTTGTCAAACGGCCTGACGGTGCTGGTGGCGCCGCGCCCCGGCCTGCCGCTGCTGAGCCTCACGCTGGCGGTGCGTGCCGGGCCCGAGGCCGACCCCGCCGGCCGTCCCGGCGTGGCCGAGATGCTCGCCACGTTGTGGCCCAAGGGTGCCGTCCGCGCCGGCCGCCGCGTGGGCGCACCCGAGCTGGCACGCCAGGCCGAGGCTCTGGGCAGCGCGCTGGACGCGCGCAGCAGCTGGGGCGTCAGCAGCCTGGCGATGACGGTGGAAAGCAGCAGGGCCCCGGCCGCGCTGGCGCTGATGGCCGATGTGTTGCGCCGCCCGCTGCTGGCCGCCGACGAGCTGGCCCGCGCCCGCGCCCAGGCATTGGACGCCTGGCGCGTCACGCTGGGCAGCCCGGGCGATCTGGCGCCGCTGGTGCTGCGCCGCGCCTTCTGGGGCGACGTGCCGCATGGCCGGGTGGCGCCGCCCGCAGCGGTGCAGCGCCTGGCCGTGGCCGACATGCAGGCACTGCAGGCGCAATGGGTGCGGCCCGACCGCCTGGCCCTGGTGGTGGCCGGCGACACCACGCCCGAGGCCGCACTGGCCCTGGCCCGGCGCCTGCTGGGCGACTGGCGCGCCCCCGCCGCGCCGGCACCCGAACCCGCCGGCGCCGCACCGCGGCCGCTGGCCAGCCCGCTGGTGCTGATCGACCAACCCGGCAGCGGCCAGAGCGCGGTGGCGGTGGCCGCGCCCTTCGTCGCCAGCGGCGCGGCCGACCGGCGCATCGGCCTGGTGGCCAACGCGGTGCTCAGCGGCGGCTATTCGGCGCGGCTGAACCAGGAAGTGCGCATCCAGCGCGGCCTCAGCTACGGCGTGTCGGGCACCGCCGAAGCCTTTGCCAGTGGCGGCATGGTCAGCGCCTTCGCGCAGACCAACCACCCCACCGCAGCGCAGGTGCTGGGCCTGCTGCGTGGCGAGATCGGCCGCCTGGCCGATGCCCCGCCCGGCGCGGATGAACTGGCCGCGCGCCAGGCCACGCTGGCCGGCAGCTTTGCGCGCCGGCTCGACACCACCGCCGGCTTGTCAGCGCTGCTGGTGGGCCAGTGGGCCGCCGGCCGCCCCATGGCCGACCTGGCCGGCCATGTGCCGCAGCTGCTGGCCGTCACCCCCACCCAGGTGCAGGCCTTTGCGCGCCAGCACTGGCAGCCCGGCGCCCTGCGCGCGGTGGTGGTGGGCGACCTGGCTGCGGCCGGCGACAGCCTGACGGCGCTGGCGCCGCAGGCGCTGCGGCTGGGCATGGCCGAACTGGATCTGGAACAGGCCGGCTTGCGCAAGCCGGAATGATCCGGATCGGGGCAAGGGTTGTTTTCCGGGCCATTCGCTCGTCTCTGCAACGCCTTGGTTGTACGACCCGCGCTGCGCCCGCCATTGCGCAGTGCACGCATGGGCCGTTGGTGCCGCCCAGCATGCGTCCTCCGGGTCAGCGCGGCGTCATGCGCTCTTCACCAACCAGGCGGCGCATCTCGTTCTTGACCACCCCGTAGCACTCGCAGCTGCAGTCGTGCAGGCCCCGGCGGTTGCGCACCGAGATGTGGCCGCGGCGGTAGCTGATGTGGCCCAGCCCCTGCAGTCGACCGGCAGCCTCGGTGACGGACTCGCGGCGCACGCCCAGCAGGCTGGCCAGCAGTTCCTGCGTCATCACCAGATCTTCACCCTGAATGCGGTCCAAGGTCGCCAGCAGCCATCTGCTCAACTGCTGATCGACACTGTGGTGGCGGTAGCAGACGGCGGTTTGCGCGATCTGCGCCATCAGGGCCTGTGTGTAGCGCAGCAGTGTCTGCTGCAAGACGCCGCCCAGGCCGAACTGCTGCAGCAGCACATTGCGGTCCAGGCGCCAGCCATGGCCGCCGGTGTGGACCACGGCCGAACTGGGCATGCCGCCACCGCCCATGAACAGCGACACACCGACCACGCCCTCGTGGCCCACGCCAGCGAACTCGGCGGAGGCGCCGCTCTTCGTCACATAGTGCAGCGAGACCACGGCCGAGCTGGGAAAGTAGGCGTGTCGAAGCTGCGCATCGGGCTCGTAGAGCGTGTCGCCCAGGCGCATCGGTACCCACTCGAGAGCGGTGCCCAGCAGTGCCAGGTCGGCCGGCGGCAGGCTGGCCAACAGGTCGTTCGCACGCCGGCCGACCTGCGCCTGCGGACTGTTCATGTCGCGCCGCCGCTGCGGTGGCCGACATCCACCTCGACACCGATGCCGCGATAGCCGATGAAGCGGCAGGACTGGTCGAACATGGGCTGGCCACTGACGCGAAAGAACTGCCGCGATCCGTCGGCCCCGATGCGGTGTAAGGCGAAATCGAGAAACGGCCGGCGCTCCGCGATGTAGGCCTGCAGCGTCTCGCGCTCGGCCCTGTCCCAGCCCTCGCCCCAGGGGTGTTCGGGCGTGTCCACGACCTCGTCTTGCAGTGGAGTGACGCGGATGCCCAGCATCTCGAGCACCGGGCCCGAGACTTTGGTGAACGCGCCCTGCTCGTCCTGTTCCCAATACCAGTCAGAGGCGAGTTCGGTCAGGCTGCGGTAGCGTGCCTCGCTCTCGCGGAGCTCGGCGGTGCGCTCTTCGACCGCCCTTTGCAGGTTCTGGGCATGCTCTTCGAGTTGGCGGTACAGGAGCCGCACTTCCAGCATGTTGCGGATGCGCGTCTTCACCTCGGTCAGGTCGAAGGGCTTGCTGATGAAGTCCTTGGCGCCGGCCTCCAGCGCACGCAGCTTGTGGCCTGGTTGCGCGGTGAGCACGATCACTGGCAGGTAGGTCTCCTGCGAATTGGTCTTCAGGCCTTCGATGACCGCAAAGCCGTCCATGTTGGGCATCTGCAGGTCGAGCAAGATGAGGTCGTAGGCATGCTCGCGGTGCAGCGCACACACCCCGTGCGGGTTCATGGTGGCACTGACGCGCGTGTAACCGGCCTCCTGGAGCAGGCGGGTGAGCAGCCGCACATTGGCGGCCTGGTCGTCGACGACGAGAATATTCGCGCCCAGGATGTCGATCTCGATATTTTTCAAGGTGTGGCCAATACTGCGGGGTGGTTGACGCCAGTGCCGGCGGCGCATTGCAGCGCCAGGTCCAGCGTATGCAGAAACTCGTCGAGCTTGATCGGCTTGGTCAGGTAGCGGAAAAAGCCCGCCGCCAGGCCCTTCTCGATGTCTCTGGGCATGGCATTGGCGCTCAGCGCCACCACCGGGATGTGCGCGGTCAGCGGGTCGGCCAGCAGGATCTGCAGCGCAATGACGCCTCTGATGCCCGGCAGGTTGACGTCCATCAGGATGACGTCCGGCCGGGCGAAGTGGGCCAGGTCGATGCCGCTGCGTCCGTCCTTGGCGCTGATCAGCCGGATGTCAGGCCGACGCGCCAGCACGCGCGCGACCAGCAGCAGGTTGGCGGGGTTGTCTTCCACGCACAGCACGGTGCGCAGCTGCGTGTCGGATGTGGTCTCGGCGGGCGCCTGCAGCGCTGGCAAATCGGCCGGCGCGGGCGACTCGTCGGGCCCGGTGGCCGGCAGTTCAATCCAGAATTCGCTGCCGACGCCGACCTGGCTCTCGGCGCCGATGGTGCCGCCCATCAACTCGACGAGCCGCTTGCTCACCACCAGGCCGATGCCGGTGCCCTGCACGACACCGCCCTCCTGCCCCAGGCGGTTGAAGGGCTGGAACAGTTGCGCCAGTTTCTCGGGCGTCAAGCCCGGGCCGGTATCGCGCACCGAGACCCGCACACAGCTGCCGCCGGAGGCGCGGCAGCTGACAGACACGCTGCCGTCAGGCTGGTTGTACTTGATGGCGTTGGACAGCAGGTTCACCAGGATCTGCTTGACCCGCGTGCGGTCGGCTTTCACCAGCAGCGCCTGATCGGGCAGGCTGAAGCAGAGGCGGATGCTGCCCTTGCGTGCCTGCGGCTCGATCATGGCCTGGCAGTCGGCCAGCACCTCGGCCAGCGCCATGGGCTCGGGCGACATCGAGAGCTGGCCCGACTCGATCAGCGACAGGTCCAGGATCTCGTTGATCAGCTCCAGCAGGTACCAGCCGGCTTGCATGATCTGGTCGACGCTGTCCTTCTGCCCCGGCGTCGGCGCCGGCTTGCCGGAATCGATGAGTTGCGCGAAGCCCAGGATGGCGTTCAACGGTGACCGGAGTTCGTGGCTCATGCTGGACAGGAAGTCCGATTTGGCCAGGTTGGCTGTCTCGGCTGCCACCTTGGCGGCCTGCAGTTCGCGGTGGGTTTCGCGCAGGATCTGGTCAAGGCGCTTCTGTTCGGCCTCGGCCTGCCTGCGCACCGTGTTGTCGGTGCCGATGAGCAGGTAGCCGATGATGAGTTCCTGTGCGTCGCGCAGCGCCGTCACGGACACCACGGCGGGCAGGCGGCTGCCGTCCTTGCACAGGTAAGTGAGCTCGTAGATGTCTTCGATGCCGCGCGAGGCCTTGAACACCAGCGCCTCGAAGCCCGGCGCGATGGGTGTCGCGAATTCGGTGCTCAGCATGCCTGCGCGCAGCACGATCTCCTGTGGGTCAGAGATATCGGCCGGGGTGATGCGGTTGAGCACGTCGGCGGCTTCATAGCCCAGCATGCGCTGCGCGCCGACGTTGAAGATCTGGATCACGCCGCTCTCGTCGGTGGCGATGCTGGAGAAGTTGGCGCTGCTGAGGATGGCGCTCTGCAACGCGCCCGACTTCAGCAGGGCGGTCTTGCGCTGCCTCTTGGCGCGGCGTGGCGATTCGTCGGCAAGGGCAGCGACATCGAAGTTCTGACCTGTCTCTGACATGGCAGGTTTCCATGGGAAAGCGTGGGTGGTGGGCGCAAAGGCGGCACCAGGCGCCCGCCCACCAACGGCATTGGCTTCGGCGCCTGGCGCCGAAGCAGACCATTGCTTGTACAACACGCGACAGAAGGTTGTCTGTTCGTTGGCAGACACAAGCCGCAGGCAGGCGGGTGAGCGGCCGCGGGACCACGCGGTGGTGCCGACCGATGTGGCGTACCCGATCAAAGCCGTGGCCCGGATTCGCCGCAACCGCGCGAACTGCCGAATCTGCCAACGCCACGGGTTCGACAGTTTGAAGAACCCGAGGAGCCGAGCTCGGGTCTCTGGCGAAGTGCAGCCTGCAAGGCCGAGCGGCTGCGCGACGCAGGCCGTCAACTGCTGCCAGACCATGCTGCACCGCACGCCGCTGCACGGCGAGGCCGGCCTGCGCATGGCGCTGCTGGCCCAGGGCCGGCTGACGGCCGCCGCCGCCAAGGGCTTGCGCTCGTCGCCGGACCTGCCTGGCACCGCGCAGCGCGGCGGGCGCGGCCGGCGCGGCAAGCGCGGAAGGTCAGTAGCCGCGCGCCAGGTCCACCGCCGCAGCAGGCCTGCGGCCGGCGCGCACCGCAGCCAGGTTGTCCAGCGTCTGCCGCACGATCACCGCAGGGTGGGTGCGGGTGGCGATGTGCGGCGTGACGATGATCTGCGGGTGCAGCCAGAACGGGTGGCCGGCAGGCAGCGGCTCCTGCGCAAAGGTGTCGAGCGTGGCCGCGCCCAGTTGGCCGCTGGCCAGCGCGCCCAGCAGGTCGGCCTCCACCAGATGCTCGCCCCGGCCCACATTGACCAGGTGCGCCCCCTGCGGCAGCTGGCCGAACAGCGCGGCATCAAGCACGCTGCGGGTCTGGTCGGTCAGCGGCAACAGGTTCACCAGGGTGTCGCAGCCAGCCAGGAAGTCGGCCCGCTGTGCATCGCCGTGGAACAGTGTCACGCCGTCGGGCACCGCGTCGCCGGCGCTGCGGCGCCAGCCGCGCACGCTGTAGCCCAGCGCCAGCAGCGCGCGGGCGCAGGTCTGGCCCAGCATGCCCAGCCCGGCGATGCCCACCCGGTGCTGGTGCGCGGGCTGCACCGGCTGCACCCGCCACAGCTGCTGGCCGGCCTGCTGCAGCAGGCGGCCCATGTGGCGCTGGTGTTGCACCACCGCCCACACCACATAGGCGGCCATGCCGCTGGCCATCTCCGGGTCGACGATGCGGCACAGCGGCACCTGCTGCGGCAGGGCCGGGTCGCTGGTCAGGTGGTCGATGCCGGCGGCCAGCGACTGCACCAGCCGCAGCCCCGGCAGCGTGGCCAGCACGCCCGGTGGCGCCTGCCAGCAGGCGGCGGCCTCGATGGCAGGCAGCGCGCCCAGGTCGGGTAGCAGGCGCAGGTCGGCGCCGGGGCAGGCAGCCTGGAAGGCCGGCACCAGGAAGGCCAGGTCCACCGTGCCGCTAAGCAAGGCGATGACGGGCGGGGGTTGCAGTGTGGGGGGCGTTGGCTGAGGTGTCATGGGAGCGGATTCTGCAAGCTGCGCGGCATCTCGCCACCGGGCATTGCCAGAACACCCGGCCCTTGATTTGCCGGCCGTGCCGCCCATCTGCACACGGTGACGCTCCTGGTGACTGCCGACCTCGCCCCTGCCGCCTGGCCCATGCTCACCGTGGCTGTCGCGGCGGCGGCGGGCGTGGTGGCGTTGCTGGCCCAGCCCTGGTGGCAGGCCCGGCGGCGCGCGGCCATCGCCGCGCGGCCGTTCCCGGCGCCATGGCGGCGCATCCTGCGCCAGCGTGTGCCGGCCGTGGCGCGCCTGCCAGCCGATCTGCAGCAGCGGCTGAAGCAGCACATCCTGGTGTTCCTGGCCGAGAAGCCCTTCATCGGCTGTGCCGGCCAGGCTGTCACCGACGAGTTGCGCGTCATCATCGCTGCCCAGGCCTGCCTGCTGCTGCTGGGCCAGGCTGGCGGCGCGCCCTTCCCGCGGCTGCGCCAGGTGCTGGTGTACCCCGGCGCGTTCGCGGTGCAGGCCGCCCAGGCAACGACGACGGGCGAGGGCGGCGTGGTGCATGAATTTCCACCAACCCAGCGCCAGGCCCTGGCCGGCCAGAGCTGGGCCCATGGCCAGGTGGTGCTGGGCTGGGCCGAGGTGCTGGCCGGTGCGGCCGACCCCGGCGACGGCCAGAACGTGGTGCTGCACGAGTTCGCCCACCAGATCGACCAGGACAAGGGTGCGGCCGACGGCCGGCCCTGGCTGCCGGGGCGGGCGCGCCGGCGGCGCTGGGCGGCGGTGATGGACGCCGCGTTCTGGCGCCTGCGTGCGCAGCCCTCGGCGCTGGTCGGGCACTATGCCGCCACATCACCGGCGGAGTACTTCGCGGTGGTCAGCGAACTGTTCTTCGAGCAGCCGCAGGCGCTGGCAGAGGCCGAGCCCGCCGTCTACCGCGAGCTTGCGCTGCTGTACCGGGTGGATCCGCAGGCCTGGTGAGCTGGCGCCTGCGGTGCTTGCGGCGCGGCTGTCCCCGTCTTGCCATTCGGCTTACTCATCACCGGACGCTGCCTTCATCGACACTGCCCAACTCTCCAGCAAGGGCCAGCTCGTCATCCCCAAGGCCGTGCGCGACCAGGCCCGGGTGGTGGCTGGCGCGCAGTTCTCGGTGCGGTACGTGGACGGTGAAATCCGACTGCGGCCCCTGCAGCGGCCGCAGGCAACCAGCCTGGACGAGGTGGCCGGATGCCTGGCGCGGCCGACGCGCCGGCCGCTGACCGAGGCGCAGACCCAGGCCGCCATCCGCACCCGGCTGAAGGCGCGGCACGCGCCATGACCGGGGTCGACACCAACCTGCTGGCTGGCCCTGAGCACGGGCGACGGCGTGTTCACCACGTCCGACAAGGCCTTCGCCCGCAGGGTCGCCCGGATCGGCGCCTTGCCCAAGGTGGTGACGGCCTGATCCACGCACGGTGCGCTGACCGGGGCACACTGCGCACCTGTCGACATCCCGGAGCCCGCCGTGATCCACCAGCTGCACCACAACGCCTACCGCTGCCGCGATTCGGAGGAGACACGGGCCTTCTACGAAGACTTTCTCGGCCTGCCGCTGGCCGGCACGCTGGAGATCGAAGAGACCCAGACCGGCCGCCCCACCCACACGCTGCACACCTTCTACCGGCTGTCCGAGGGCTCGTTCCTGGCCTTCTTCGAGGCACCGGACATGCCCTTCGACTTCAAGCGCCAGCATGATTTCGACCTGCACATCGCGCTGCGGGTGGACCGGCCGGTGCTGGACGCGATGTTGGCCAAGGGCCGGGCGCTCGGCATGGAGACGCGCGGGGTGTCCGACCACGGTTTCATCGATTCGATCTACTTCCGCGACCCGAACGGCTATGTGATCGAGCTGTGCACGCCCAGGGCCGGGCATGACCGGATGATGGACCCGGCGCACAACGGCGCGCGCGAGAAGCTGGCCCGCTGGACTGCGGCCAAGGCCCCCGCAGCTGCGGGCTGAACAGCGCCACCGGCCTGGCCTTGTCGCTGGCCGCCGTGTTGCCGGCTGCCGCCCAGACACCCAGCGACGGCAGCCGGGTGCTGCGCGACTTCCGCCTCAAATCGGGCGAGGTGCTGCCCGGGTTGCGCCTGCACGGCTGGCGCCCTGAATCTGACGCCTGGAATCTGGCGGCCCGTCAGGCGCCAGGCAGCACGTAGGGCGCCAGCACCGCGCGCGCTGCGTCGGGCAGCGCCGCCGGGCGGCGGCTGGCGTGGTCGATCACCACCATCACCGATGTGGCCTCGGCCAGGCAATCGGCGCCGTCGAACAGCGCAGTGCGCACCGCCAGCGAGCGCGCGCCCACCCGCTGCACGCCGGTGCCCATCTGCCAGGCCGCCGGGGCGTGCCGGCGCTGGTGCCACTGCAGCGCCACATGCGCCACCATGAAGCCCACCGGCGCGGCCAGCCGCTGCGCGCCGAACACCCGGGTGAGGAACTGCACCCGGCCCTGCTCGACGCAGCGCGCCAGGGTGTGGTCGCTGGTCTGGCCACGGGCGTCGGCATCGGCAAAGCGCGCCGGCACCGTCAGTTGCCAGGGCCAGGTGTCGGGATGCGGCGGCAGGCCGGTCGCATGGTCAGGCGGCAGGCCGGCTGCCAACTTGGGCGGCTCGCCAGCTGGCGCGCTGTCAGCCAGCGGCGGCTGCGCAGCCGCAGCGGCCTGCACCCGGGCGGCCAGGTCTGCCGGCAGCGGCAGCGGGTGGCCGTCGGCCCACATGCCCAGCGTGGCCTGGTGCAGGCCGACGCAGGCGCCATGCTGGAACAGCGCCGTGCCGAGGTGCAGGCCTGCTGCGTCCACACCCAGCAGGCGCACGCCGGTGGCCAGCGGCGCGGGGTAATGCGCCTCGGCCAGGAAGTCGGTGGCGCTGGAGCGCAGCGCCAGCTGCGGTGCGTCACTGCGCCAGAGGTCGTCGCCCAGCGTGGCCTGCAGCCACTGCTGCAGCAGTTCGCCATGCAGGCCGATCTGGGCCACGTTGTTCAGGTGCTGCCAGCGGTCCACGTCGGTCAGGCGCGGCTGCAGCAGGCCCTGCTGCGGGTAGGCGGCGGCGCTGCGGCGCCAGGCATCGTTTTTCATGCCCGCAGTCTAGGAGCCTGTCGGACTTGGGGCGTCGATAGCGACAATCGGCCCCAGCGAGGACAGTTTTCGCCGAATTCGCAGCCCCATGGCCCAGCTCTGGGGAAAAAAGACGGTGAGAAATGGACCGCTGCGGTCGATTCGCAGCCGACGCTCCCCAAGTCCGACAGGCTCATGGGAAGCAGGCCGGCGCTGCGGTGTCGCCTGGGCGCGCCGGCCTTGCAACGCGCCGGCTACTTCATTGCCCAGCCGCCGCTGACCGGGAACACCTGGCCGACGAAGCAGGCCGCCGCCGGGCTGCACAGGTAGGCGGCGAACAGCGCGTCTTCTTCGGCCGACACCAGCCGGCCCAGCGGCACATCGCGCGCCAGCCGCTCCTGGAAGCGCGGGTTGGCCTGCACGCTGGGCGGAAAGTAGGTCGGGTTGTCGACGAAGTTCTGCGCGATGGCGTTGAACTGGATGCCCTGCGGCGCCAGCTCCAGCGCCACCGATTGCATGTAGGCCAGCTGCGCGCCACGCGCGGCGCTGTAGCTGCCGGTGCGCTTCTGCCCGCGCAGCGCGGCGGCGCTGCCCATCAGCAGGATGCGGCCGGCCCTGCGCGCCAGCATCTGCGGCAGCACCGCAGCCACCAGGCGCGGCATCGGGTCGACCAGGTGGGCGAACACCTGGCGCCACTCGGCCTCGTCGATGTCCTGCGCGGCGCTGGCCGGCGCGGGCAGCGCCAGGTGCAGCAGCAGCACGTCCACCCGGCCGGCGGCGGCCACGGCGGCAGCTGCGGCGGCGGGGTCGTCGGCCAGCGGGCGGGTGTCGGCGACCACGCTGGCGCCCTGGGCGCTGAACACATCGGCCAGCGCCGGGCCCATGAAGGTGTCGGCCTGGGTCAGCAACACGCGCAGGCCGGTGAGATCGGTGGTCGTCATGCTGCCAGCATAGGCGTTGCACCCCTGCACGATCCACCGGGCATGCCCGAAGCCCCGCCCGGCGCTGCGCCGCCAGACCCGCCGCCAGATCCGCCGCCAGATCCGCCGCCAGACACACCCGGCCGCAACACCCTGGCCGATCTGCAGCAGCGCCACGGCCCGAACCACCGCTGGTGGGTGATGCTGACGGTGATGATCGGCAACATGGCCGCGTTGATGGCGGCCACCACCATCAACGTGGCGGTGCCGGCCATCAGCGCGCGCTTCCAGCTGGACCAGCAGCACGCGCAATGGCTGGCCACCAGCTTCATGGGCGCGATGACGGTGTCGATGCTGGCCACGCCCTGGCTGCTGCAGCGCCTGGGCTACCGCCGCTTCCATGCCTGGCTGCTGCTGCTGCTGGGTCTCGGCGGTGCCGTGGGCGGGCTGTCGTCGCACTTCGGCCTGGTGCTGGCGATGTGGGTGGTCGAAGGCCTGGCCGCAGGCGTGCTGCAGACGATCCCCGGCGTGATCATCATGCATGCCTTCGCCCGCCACGAGCAGGGCCACGCGATGGGCATCTTCGGCTTCGGTACGGTGCTGGCGCAGCTGCTGGCGTTCGCCTTCGTGCGGCGCCAGCGGCTGGTGGCGGCGCCGCTGTTGCAGATGGCGCTGTTCGGCCACCCGGTGTACCGGCGCGCGGCGCTGGTGGCGGTGATCTATGGTGCCGGCCTGTTCGGCAGCACCTGCCTGCTGCCGCTGTTCATGCTGGTGGCGCTGGGCCTGCCGGCCAGCCAGGTGGGCCAGGTGCTGCTGCCGGCGGGCCTGGCGCTGGCCATCACCATCCCGCTGGCCGGCCGGCTGGCCGACTGGCCGGGCACCGCTGTGGCGCACCCTGGCCATCGGCCTGCTGGTGATGGCCGCCACCTTCGCGGTGATGGCCGGCGTGGGCGTGGCCACGGCGGTGGCCTGGGTCACGCTGTGGGCGGTGCTGGGCCGCATCGGCCTGGGGCTGGTGATCCCCTCGCTGAGCCTGAGCGCGATGCGGGTGCTCGACACCCCGCGCATCGCTGCAGGCGCCGGCACGATGAACTTCATGTGCCAGCTGGGCGGCGCGGTGGGCGTGAATGCGGTCGGCATCGGGCTGGAATGGCGCTTGCAGGCGCATGCCGCACTGGGCAGCGCGGGCACGCTGCGCGCCTTCCACGAGGTGTTCGTGCTGATGGCGCTGGTGACGGCGGTTGCGGCGTTGGCGGCCTGGCAGATGCGGCCGGGGCGGGGGGCTGCTTAGGGCTCGTTGCTGTCTTTGGCGTCGTTGAAAAGCCGGCATTCACAGTTCGGCGCGAGGCCGAGGACACAGCGGTGGCACCCGAAGGCCAAAGACCCGAGCGCCTCGGTGGTGCCTGAGCGTCGGGCCGGGCGGGCG
>JBBRVT010000086.1:0-12044 GCA_038246615.1 Burkholderiales bacterium | reverse complement strand
GCCAGCCGTGTGGTGGCCAGGGCGTCGCGGCCGGTTCTGCCCATGTACCGGATATAGCGGCCGATGGTGGCGCTGGTGCCGCCGGTGCCGGCGCCCACCACGATCCAGCGCGGCAGCGGGTGCGGCTCCAGCGCCAGCTGGCTGAACAGGCTCTCGGCGATGTTGTTGTTGCCGCGCCAGTCGGTGGCCCGCTCGGCATGGGTGAACTGGTCCATGTAGTGGCCACCACGCGCGGCGGCCAGCGCCTCGGCCTCGGCGTACACCCGCGCGGCGGGCACTTCCACGCACTGCCCGCCCTGGAAGGCGATTTCCTGCAGCTTGCGCGCGGCCGTGCCCTGCGGCACCACGGCGATGAAGGGCAGGCCCAGCAGCCTGGCGAAGCAGGCCTCGCTGATGGCAGTGGAGCCCGACGAGGCCTCGACGATGGTGGTGCCCGGCCCGATCAGCCCGTTGCACAGGCCGTAGAGAAACAGCGAGCGCGCCAGCCGGTGCTTGAGGCTGCCCGACGGGTGGGTCGACTCGTCCTTCAGGTAGAGCGTGACGCCCGGCGCCTCGGGCAGGGCCAGCGCGATCAGATGGGTGTCGGCCGAGCGCCGGGCATCGGCCTCGATGCGGCGCAGCGCCTCGGCCACCCAGGCGCGGCGTGCGCTGTCGTCGGCTGCGGCCATCACGCCACCATCCCGCCGCAGACGTCGACCTGCGCGGCCTGCACGACGGTGCCCTGGGCGGCGGCTGCGATGTTGGAAACCTGGTGTTTCAGTCGCACAGCTGCAGGAACTCCAGCACGAAGGGCAGGTGGTCGTCGAAATCCGACAGCCCATGGTCGCTGCCGGGCAGCAGCTTGATCTGGGCGCCGGGGTAGCGGCCAGTCATCTCTTGCCAGCTCAGCACGGCATCGCCCTGGGCGATGACGGCGGCATAGCGCGCCGGCCGGGTGATGGCGGGCACGGTGAGGGCGCGCAGTTCGTCGATGAACTCGGGGCCGAAGATGAAGGTCTCTTCCGGGGCATGGAACTGGGTCTGCGCGCCGATGTGGCGGGCCAGGTCGCGCGCCGGGTCCACCGCTGGGTTCAGCAGCACGGCGGGGCAGCCGGTGGCCTCGGCCACTGCGGTGGCATAGAAGCCGCCCAGCGAACTGCCCACCACCGCCATCTCGGCCGCCGGCCAGCTGGCGATACCGTCGATGAGCAGCGCCCAGGTATCGGCCGGCGAGGGCGGCAGCTGCGGGCACCACCAGTGCACATCGGGCCGGTGCGCGGCCAGCCAGGCCGCCATGCTCCGCGCCTTGGACGACGCCGGCGACGAGCGGAAGCCGTGCAGGTAGAGCAGGTGGGTGGTGCCAGGCATGCCGACATTGTCGGCCAGCATGGCCATGCCGCTGGCGACAACCGGCCGGGGCGGCAGGCCAGGCGCGGCTACAGCCAGCGCTTGCGCCGGCGGTACGACTTCATGTCGCGGAAGCTCTTGCGGCCTTCGGTCGACAGACCCAGGTAGAACTCCTTGACGTCGGCGTTCTCGGCCAGGTCCTTGGCCGGGCCGTCCATCATGATGCGGCCGCTTTCCAGGATGTAGCCGTAGTCGGCGTACTTCAGCGCCACGTTGGTGTTCTGCTCGGCCAGCAAGATGCTGACGCCTTCCTTCTGGTTCAGGTCGCGCACGATCTCGAAGATCTCGGCCACGATCTGCGGTGCCAGGCCCATCGACGGCTCGTCGAGCAACAACATCGACGGCTTGGCCATCATCGCCCGGCCGATGGCGGTCATCTGCTGCTCGCCGCCCGAGGTGTAGCCCGACAGGCTGGTGCGGCGCAGCTTCAGCCGCGGGAAGTAGGCATACACCCGCTCCAGCGCGTCGCGCAGTGCGGCCCCGCTGATCTTGCGCGTGTAGGCGCCGGTCAGCAGGTTGTCTTCCACGGTCAGGTGCCCGAAGCAGTGCCGGCCCTCCATCACCTGCACCATGCCCATGCCGACCATGTCGCCCGGCGTGCTCTGGTCGGTGCGCTGGCCGCGGAACTCGATCGAGCCCTTGGTGATGGCACCCCGCTCCGTGGCCAGCAGGGTCGACACCGACTTCAGGGTGGGGCTCTTGCCCGCGCCTTTGCCGCCCAGCAGGGCCCCGATGCGGCCCTGCTGGACTTCCAGCGACACGCCCCGCAGAACAAGGATCACATGGTCGTAGATCACCTCGATGCCCTTGACCGCCAAAAGGGGCGGCGGCGGCGCCGCGCCCTGGGCGGCGCGGGGGTCGGGGCGGTCGGTGACAGCATTCATGGCCTGAGTTTCCGGGCGTGTGGTTCTGGACTTGCGGTTCTGGGCTTGCAGGACAGGGCCGGCGCCGTGCTTCAGCAACTTGACTTCAGCACGGCGGGTTCAGCACTTTGGCTTCAGCGCTTTGGGTTCAGCACTTGCGCGGCGTGATCTTCTGCTCTGCGGCGTACTTGGCCGCCGACTCTTCGACCATCTCGCGGATCATCTTGCGGTCCGACGACACCCAGTCCGGGGTGACGGAGTTCCACTTGGCGCCGTCCCACTGGATGATCTTCACGACACCGGCGCCTTCATGGTCGGCGCACGACAGCTTGAACGACGGCAGCATGCCTTCGATGCCCAGTTCCTTCAGCCGTGCGGGCGTCAGGTTCAGTGCCTCGAAGCCCAGACGCATCTCGTCGCCGTTCAGCATCTGGCCACGCTTGTTGGCGATGCGCTGGCCGTTGCGCACGGCCTCCACCCAGAAGATGCCTGCAGTGACGCCGCGGTTCCAGTAGATGTTGCCGATGCGCTTGGGGTCGGACAGGTTGCCCTTGCCAGCGCCATAGACCACCTTCTCGATGTCCTGCACCAGCGGGAACTGCTTGCCGCTGGGCACGTTGGCGGCAGCGAAGTAGCCCTTGGCGGCGTCACCGGCGGGCAGCACGTCTTCTTCAGAGCCGGCCCACCACACGCCGACCATCTTCTCGCGCGGGAAATTGATGCGCGCAGCGCTGTTGATCGCGGTGGAGTTCATGCCGGCGCCGAAACCCCAGGAGATGACCCAGTCAGCGCGCTCCTGGCGGATGCGCAACCACTGCGCCTGCTGCTCGATGCCGGGGGCAGCCACCGGAATCTCGATCAGCTCGAAACCCCAGTCCTTGGCCAGCCTGCGCAGCACCGGCAAGGGCTCGCGGCCGAAAGCCGAGTCGAGGTGCAGGTGGGCGATCTTCTTGCCCTTCATCTTGTCGATGCCGCCTTCCTTGGTGCTGATCCAGTTCAGGATCGCCGAGGCCTGCGACCAGTAGCTGGTCATGGTCGAGAAGACCCAGGGGAAGACGCGGCCGTCGGCGGCGTCGGAGCGGCCGTAACCGTACTGGGTCAACACCACCTTGTCGTCGTCGACGCGGTTCAGCACACCGTAGGCGATGGGCGTGGCCA
Organism: Burkholderiales bacterium; assembly: GCA_038246615.1. Classification (GTDB taxonomy): domain Bacteria; phylum Pseudomonadota; class Gammaproteobacteria; order Burkholderiales; family Burkholderiaceae_C; genus Pseudaquabacterium. The sequence continues at coordinate 8,637 of JBBRVT010000086.1, read as the reverse complement.
GCGGCTCGAAGATGTGCATCTGCAGGTCGCCCTTCTTCAGCAGGCGCTGGTAGCACTCGACACCGCGCGCGGCGTTGTACTCGGTCTCGCACTCGGCCCAGACCATCTGCACGCCGTTGACGCCGCCCTCCTTCATGTTGACGTACTGGAGGTAGTCGATGATGCCGCCGAAGAAGCCGGTGCCGCCGGCGGCGAACGGGCCGACGCGGTAGCTGGGAATGCCGAAGTACTGCTCCTTGCCCTGTGCTTGTGCCAGCGCGGGAACCAGTGTGGCCGCGGCCACCGCGACCGCAGCCACCAAGCCGCGCAAGCTGCGGGAAATTCCGTCATCGAACATGTTCATGTCTCCATCTGCTTTGGTTGAGGGGTCTGAGCTGAAAACAATCTGTGGACCCGCGCTCAGTGCGGGAACGGCCACAGCCGCAGTCGTTCCTTGGTCAGCTGCCACAGCCTGGCCAGCCCGTGCGGCTCGACGATGAGAAACACGATGATCAGTGCGCCGAACACGATGAGTTCGACCGCCGAGGTGATGCTGGCATCGACCGTCTTGCCGGCGACGGCATGGAACAGCACGCTCAGGAAGATCGGCAGCAGCAGGATGAACCCGGCGCCCAGGAACGACCCGAGAATGGTGCCGACCCCGCCGATGATGATCATGAACAGGATGCGGAACGACATGTCGATGGTGAAGGCAGACGGCTCCACCGTGCCCAGGTAGGCGAACGCGAACAGCGCGCCACCGACGCCGCAGTAGAACGAGCTGATGGCAAACGCCTGCAGCTTGGTGCGCATCAGCGGCAGGCCCATCACCTCGGCGGCGACGTCCATGTCGCGCACTGCCATCCAGGCCCGGCCAGTGGCACCGCGTGCCATGTTCTTGGCCAGCAGGGCCAGCACGACGACGATGCCGAGCACCAGCAGGTATTTCTCCTGCGGGGTATTGAAGCCCATGCCCAGGATGACGATCGGCTGGGCCGTGATCACGCCGGACGGGTCGTTGTTCTTGAACCAGCCGAACTTGTCGAGCGCCCAGACGATGAAGAACTGCGCTGCCAGCGTGGCCACCGCGAGGTAGAGACCGCGGATGCGCAGGCTGGGCAGGCCGAAGGCCATGCCCACCGCAGCGGCGCACAGCCCCGAGAGCACCAGGGCCACCAGGAAGGGCATGCCGTCGACCCGCAGCATGAAGTTGTAGCAGGCGAACGCACCGACCGCCATGAAGCCGGCCGACCCCAGCGACAGCTGGCCGGCATAGCCGGTGAGGATGTTCTGCCCCAGCGCCACCAGCGAGAAGATCAGCCAGGGGATCAGCAGCGCGCGCAACCAGTAGTCCGACGCCACCATCGGCACCACCAGCACCGCCGCAGCCAGCAGCGCGAGCATCGCCCAGCGGTCCTGGCGCAACGGAAAGATCTGGCCGTCCTGGCCATAGCTGGTGCGGAACTGGCCGGCTTCTCTGTAGAACATGGTGCGTGGGTCTCGCTGCGGGCTGCGTCAGACGCGCCGGATGATCTTTTCGCCGAACAGGCCTTCGGGCCGGACCAGCAGGAACAGGATGGCCAGCACGTAGGGGAACCAGCTCTCGATGCCGCCGCCGACCATCGGGCCGATGTAGACCTCGGCCAGCTTCTCGGCCGCACCCACGATCAGGCCGGCCACGATCACGCCGGGCACCGAGGTGAAGCCGCCGATGATCAGCACCGGCAGCGCCTTCAGGGCCACGAACACCAGGGCGAACTGCACGCCACTGCGCGCGCCCCACAGCATGCCGGCCACCAGCGCGACGACGCCGGCAATCGCCCAGACCAGCGCCCAGATGCGCTTGAGCGGGATGCCGATGGACAGCGCCGCGGCGTGGTCGTCGGCCACCGCGCGCAAGGCGCGGCCGATCTTGGTGCGCGAGAACACCAGCGCCAGCGTGGCCACCAGGACGCCGGCCACCACGGCCGCAAAGATGTCGATCTGGCTGATGAACAGGCCGGTGTTGTCGGCCAGCCACGGCAGCGGTTGGTCTTTGATGCCTAGGTCGAGACGGCGCACCTCCACGCCCCAGACCAGCTGTGCCAGGCCTTCGATGACGAAGGTCAGGCCGATGGTCGCCATCAGCAGCGTGATCTCATGCTGGTTGACCAGCGGCCGCAGCACGAAGCGTTCGATGCCCACGCCCAGCAGCGCCATCAGGCCCACGGTGATGGGCAGCGCCAGCCAGAACGGCGCACCCAGTTCCATGAAGCCGACGAAGGACAGCGCAGCGAAGAACACCATCGCGCCCTGCGCGAAGTTGAAGACGCCCGACGCCTTGTAGATGAGCACGAAGCCCAGCGCCACCAGCGCGTACATCACGCCGGAGAGCAGCCCGGTCACCAGCACTTCCAGGAAGAATTGAAAGCCTGCCATGGTTGCGCTCCGTCAGTGCGCGACGCCGAGGTAGGCGTCGATCACATCCTGGTTGGAACGTACCTCGTCGGGCGTGCCGTCGCCGATCTTCTTGCCGTAGTCCAGCACCACCACCCGGTCGGAGATGTCCATCACCACGCCCATGTCATGCTCGATCAGGATCACGGTGGTGCCGTAGTGGTCGTTGACGTCCAGGATGAAGCGGCACATGTCCTGCTTCTCCTCGATGTTCATGCCGGCCATCGGCTCGTCGAGCAGCAGCACCTGCGGCGTGGCGGCCAGCGCGCGGCCCAGTTCCACCCGCTTCTGCAGGCCGTAGGGCAGCCGCCCCACGGGGGTCTTGCGGATATGCTCAATTTCGAGAAACTCGATGATTTCTTCGGCCGCTTCACGGCATTCGCGTGCCTCGCGCAGGGCGCGGGGCAGCCGAAACGCCACTTCCAGAAAGTTGGCATGCATGCGCAGGTTGCTGCCGGCCATGATGTTGTCGAGCACCGTCATGCCCTTGAAGAGCGCGATGTTCTGGAAGGTGCGCGCAATGCCCATGTGCGCCGCGCGGCGCGGCGTCATCGCCGCCAACCGCTCGCCGCGCAGCACGATGCTGCCGGCCTGCGGCCGGTAGACGCCATTGATGACATTGAGCATCGAGCTCTTGCCGGCGCCGTTCGGGCCGATGATGGCCCGCACCTCATGCTCGCGCACGTCGAACGAGATCTTGGTCAGCGCCTTGACACCGCCGAAGTTCAGCGAGATGTCGTGCACCTCGACGATCGGACCACCGATCGGGAAGGCGCGCGCATGGGCGTGGAGTTGCACCGTCATGTCAGGCTGCCTTCCGGGTGGGCATCGGCAAGGGCGCGGCCGCAAAGGTCGGCGCCCGGCAAATCTTCAGGTCGGCCGAGATGGTGCCCTGGCGGCCGTCCTCGTAGCGCACCTGGGCGTCGATGCGCACGCTGTCGCGCCGGGCGTAGAGGGCGTCGACCAGGGCCTGGTAGCGCTCGCCGATGACAACGCGGCGCAGCTTGCCGGTGCGGGTCAGCTCGCCATCGTCGGCCTCGAGTTCCTTGTGCAGCAGCAGGAAGCGGTGCACCTGCAGGCTGGCCAGCGCCGGGTCCTGCGCCAGTTCGGCGTTCATCTTGCCCACGCAGTCGGCGATCAGCACCTGGACCTCGTCACGGCTGGCGAGATCGGCATAGCCGGAGTAGGCGATGTTGTGGCGATCGGCCCAGTTGCCCACGGCCCCGGCGTCGATGCTGACGACCATGCAGACCTCGTCGCGCCCGGCGCCGATGGCCACGGCCTCTTTCACGAACGGGAAGAACTTGAGCTTGTTCTCGAGGTACTTGGGTGCGAACAGCGAGCCGTCGGCCAGCGCGCCGACATCCTGCACCCGGTCGATGATGCGCAGCTGGCCGTCATCGCCCAGCCAGCCGGCATCGCCAGTGTGGAACCAGCCATCGGCATCGATGGCCAGGCGCGTCGCGTCGGCGTCGCCGTGGTAGCCGCTGAACAGGCCCGGAGACCGGACCAGCAACTCGCGCTGCGCGGTGAACTTCAGCTCGACACCGTCGGTGGCCGTGCCGACGGAATCCGGCTTGACCTCGCCATCGGGCTGCACACAGACGAAGATGCCGGTCTCGGTGGCGCCGTAGAGCTGCTTGAGGTTGACGCCCAGGGCACGGAAGTACAACAGCAGGTCGGGGCCGATGGCCTCGCCGGCGGTGTAGGCCAGGCGCACCCGGCTCATGCCCAGCACGTCGCGCAGCGGGCCGTACATCAGCATGTCGCCGAGCCTGTAGACCAGCCGGTCGCCCAGCGGCACCGCCTGCCCGGACAGCAGCGGCACGCCGACCCGCCGCGCCAGCGCCATGAAGTACTGGTACAGGCTGCGCTTGATGCGCCCGGCGTCCTCCATGCGGACCGACACCTGGGCCAGCAGCGACTCCAGCACCTTGGGTGGCGCGACGAAGTAGGTCGGACCGATCTCGCGCATGTCGGCCAGCATGGTCTCGGGCGACTCGGGGCAGCAGACACAAAAGCCCACCACCATCGGCTGCGCATAACCGAACATGTGCTGGCCGATCCAGGCCGGTGGCAGATAGGCCATCGTGACATCGGTGTCGCGCAGGTTCTCCATCGCGGCGGCGGTCCGGGCCCGGTTGATCAGGGCGCCGTGGCTGAGCACCACCGCCTTGGCCTGGCCGGTGGTGCCGGCGGTGAAGAACAAGGCCGCCGGGTCACTGCCCCGGCCCAGTGCTGCCTCGGCGTCCAGCGCGTCCCTGCGGGCCGCCAGCAAGGCGCGGCCCTGGGTCAGCAAGTCGGCATGGCTCACCAGCTGTGGCTGCCGGTAATGCCGCATGCCACGGTCCTGGTCATAGATGATCGTCGTGACTGCCGGCAGCTGCGGCAGGATCTCCAGCAGCTTGTCGACCTGCTCCTGGTCTTCGGCAAAGATGTGCGTGATCTCTGCGTTGCGCATCGGGTCGAGCAGTTCGGCAGCGGATGCGTCCTGGTACAGCGGCACGGCCACGGCCCCCAGCCACTGCGTGGCGCACAGCGCGGCATAGAGCCGGGGCCGGTTGTCGCCGATCAGGGCCACATGCCCGCCACGCTGCAGGCCGCGCTCGGCCAGGCCGGCCGCCAGGGCGACCGTCTCGTCGGCCAGTTCGCGCCAGGTCAGCGTCTGCCAGATGCCGCGCGACTTCTCGCGCACGGCAGGCCTGTCACCACGCGTCCTGGCCTGGTGCATCAGCAACTTGGGGAAGGTGTCCGCTTGTAGTTCTTGTGGGGCCATCGGTAACGCTCTGCTGCCAGGAACAGGCTGTGCTGTGGATGCTGCCCGCGCATCGCGGGATCGACCCCGCGGTGCCGGTGGGTTCGGCAGGGACGCAATGTAGGGATGGACAGAAGCGCAATTTGTCCTATGCGTGACAATCACGGGTTTCCGATCAACCATGGTCTCCACGACAACGCTGGACTTCGTTCTCGACGCGCCCTGGTGCCGTGCGCTCACATCGGAGCAGGCGGCGCGCGTGCGGCTCGACCTGCGCGAGCGCCATGTGAACAAGGGCGGCAGCATCTGCCACGTCGGTGCGCAGGTGCAGTACTGGAAGGGCGTGGTCGCTGGCCTGGTGAAGATGAGCGTCGTCTCGCCCGGCGGCCGCATGTCCACCTTCACCGGGCTGGCGCCGGGCGCCTGGTTCGGCGAAGGGCCGGTGCTGCGGTCGGACACCTGGGACTTCGATGGCGTGGCGATGCGCGACACGCACATTGCGATGCTGCCCCGGACCACCTTCCAATGGTTGCTGGACGGGAGCCTGCCCTTCAACCGCTACATCGTCACGCAGCTCAATGAGCGGCTGGCCCAGTGTTTCTCGGTCATCGAGGCCGAACGGCTGGAGGTGGCCGAGACGCGCGTCGCCCGCTGCCTGGCCTGGCTGTTCAATCCCGTGCTGTACCCAGGCGTGGGCTCGCGCATCGAGCTGTCGCAACAAGAGATCGGCTACCTGGCGGGCGTCTCCCGCCAGCGGGTCAACCGGGCATTGCGCATCATGGAGGAAGCGGGCCTGCTCGATGTGTCGTACGGCGCGGTGGTGGTGCGCGATCTCACCGGGCTGCAGCACTTCCGGGCCTGAGCCACCCGCTGTGGGCGGCGCATCGCCGGCCAGCCGCCGACGCGCCACGGGCCGCGCAGCCGGCGCGGGTCTGGCGCTGACAATCGCGCCATGCCTACACAAGTGTCCGATTTGGCCTGCGCACCCCAGCCGCACGGCGTTGAAACCATCGCCGTGATCGATTTCGAGACCACCGGCATGGCGCCAGCCCAGGGTGCGCGCGCCACCGAGATCGCGGTGGTGCTGCTGCGCGGCGGGCGCATCGTCGATCGCTATGCCAGCCTGATGCACACCGGCGTGTGGGTGCCTCCCTTCATCGAGCAGCTCACCGGCATCAGCAACCGCATGCTGGCCGGTGCGCCGCCGGCCGCCGAGGTGATGGCGCAGGTGGCCACCCTGACGCGCGGCTGTGCGATGGTGGCGCACAACGCCGGCTTCGACCGCGGCTTCTGGCAGGCCGAGCATGCGCTGGCGGGTGTGGATGGTGCGGTGCAGCAGGCGCCTTTTGCCTGTACGCTGCTGCTGTCGCGCCGGCTCTACCCCGAGGCACCCAACCACCGGCTGGGCACACTGGCGCAGTGGCATGGGATCACCCCCACCGGCCGCGCCCACCGCGCCCTGGCTGACGCCGAAACGGCTGCCGGCCTGTGGCTGCGCATCGTGCGCGACGTGCAGGCCCGCCATGCCGCCGAGGTGCCGTTCGATCTGCTGTGCCAGCTGCAGCGGGTGCCGCGGCAGCAGTTGGGGCGGGCGGTGGCGCGTTACTTTGCCGGCGCTGCGCCGGCGACTTGATCGGCGGGTTGGGGCACTTTTGGAGCGCTCTCCATAGGGGCCGATCGCCGGAAACCAGCGGCCATGCCCGGCCGGCAGCTTGGCGAGCGGAACCGGCCCAACTTGACCGCGCTGATCGAAGACTGTCCTGGTTGGCTGCATCGTCGCACCGGACCCGCGCAGCCTCGCAATCACGGTGCAGCGGGGCTGCCTCGCATGTCGGCCCTTCGTCGCAACGCCTGAGACCGGCGGTGGGCCAGTTCCGTCAACCAACGCCCGCCGATTGAAGACCTGTGGCGACAGTTGCAGCAAACTTGGCGCCTTGCGTCTGCCGTGCATCCCGTATCCTGCGCGGCGCGGCCACGTGGCCGTTGCACAACGACACCGGAGACATGATGCGAATCCACAACCTGCTGCTGACCGGCAGCCTGGTCCTTTCCGGCCTGATCGCCAGCCCCGCGCTGGCCCAGGCCTACCCGAAACAGCCGATCCGCCTGGTCGTCACCTTCCCGGCCGGCGGTGCGCCCGACATCCTGGCGCGGCTGTTCGCCGACAAGGCGCAGCTCGGCCAGCCGGTGGTCATCGACAACGTGCCCGGCGCCGGCGGCAACATCGGTGCCGACAAGGTGGCCAAGGCGCCGCCCGACGGCTACACGCTGGTGATGGGCACGGTGGGCACGCATTCGATCAACGGCGCGCTCTACAGCAAGATGCCGTACGACATGGTCAAGGACTTCGCGCCGGTGGCCCATGTGGCCAGTGCGCCCAACCTGCTGGTGGTCAACAACGACCTGCCGGTGAAGAACGTGGCTGAGCTGATTGCCTACCTCAAGGCCAACCCGAACAAGCTGAACTTCGGCTCGCCGGGCATCGGCAGCTCGGTGCATGTGTCGGGCGAGTTGTTCAAGAGCCTGACCGGAACCAGCATGCAGCATGTGCCCTACAAGGGCCGGCAGTTCGCAATTCCAGACTTGGTGGGCGGGCAGATCCAGCTGATGTTCGACAACATGCCCTCGGCCCTGCCGATGGCCAAGGAAGGCAAGATACGCGCGCTGGCGCAGACCACGGCCAAGCGGTCGCCCGCTGCGCCCGACGTGCCCACCGTGGGTGAGACCGTGCCGGGCTTCGAGGCCACCACCTGGTTTGCGGTGTTCGCCCCGGCCGGCACGCCCAAGGAGGTGGTGGCCAAGGTGAACGCCGAGATGCAGCGCGTCTTCAAGCTGCCCGACGTGGTCGACAAGTTGAAGGCCCTGGGCATGGAGCCCTGGATCAGCACACCCGAGGAGCTGACGAAGTTCCAGGCCGGCGAGATCACCAAGTGGGCCAAGGTGGTGAAGGATTCGGGCGCCAAGGCGGAGTAGTTCTTGGCTGCTTGGGGCTCGTTGCTGTCGTTCAGCTTGTGGCCTGAAAGCCGGCATTCGAGCGTCTGAGCGATCGCGCCAGGCCGGGCGGGCGTGTCCTGCTCCATGTCATTCCGGGCCTCCGGCCCTCCCTTCTTTACTTACGCAGAACACGCCCGCCCGGCCCGACGCTCAGGCACCACCGAGGCGCTCGGGTCTTTGGCCTTCGGGTGCCACCGATGTGTCCTGGGCGAGGACGGTGGGCGACTGGCTGACGCAGGTAAAGAAGGGAGGGCCGGAGGCCCGGAATGACACGGAGTCAGCCAGTCACCCGCCGTCCTCGGCCTCGCGCCGAACTGTGAATGTCGGCTGTTCAACAACGCCAACGCCAGCAACGAGCCCGAACCAGCCAATCAGCGCCCACCCCCCACGTCCAGGATGGCGCCCGTGGTGTAGCTGGCCTCGGCCGACAGCAGCCACAGCACCGCCGCAGCAATCTCGTCAGCCGTGCCCGG